>CAVRRG010000046.1:0-27324 GCA_963723365.1 Calditrichota bacterium
TTATAGCACTTGTAGGGGCCAGCATCTCCGGCATTCCAGGTCCCCCTTTTGGTCCCTCATAACGGATAACGACGACATCACCCGCTTGAATCTCATCATTATTTATACCTTCTAAAATGGCATCCTGTGATTCATATATTCGTGCCGGGCCTTCATGAACAAGCATCTTCTCGTCCACAGCAGCTGTTTTTACAACAGATCCTTCCGGAGCAATATTGCCAAACAAAATTGCCAAACCACCCTTTTTAGAATAGGGATTCTCCAGGGAACGAATTACTTTTTCATTTTTAATTTCTGCCAGCTCAATATTTTCACCCAAAGTTTTACCGGTTGCTGTTTTTGCTGAGAGATCAATAATATTATCCAGTTTTGACAGTTCTTTTAATATTGCAGAAATACCCCCTGCTTTATCCACATCTTCCATATGCACAAAAGGTGTGGCAGGGCTTACTTTGCAGATATAAGGGACTTTGTCCGCCAATTCGTTTAATTCATGCAGATCCATTGGGATACCTGCCTCGTTGGCAATCGCCAATGTGTGTAAAATGGTATTTGTGCTGCCACCCATAGCCAGGTCAAGAGCCATAGCATTTTTAATTGATACGGGTGTTAAGTAATCCAGGGGTTTAATATCATCACGGACGAGATTCATCAGTTGGGCAGCAGCTGATTTTGCCAACTCTATTCTACGGTCATCAATTGCCAGAATACTGCCGTTTCCCGGAAGTGCCAGGCCAAGCGCTTCCATAAGGCAATTCATAGAATTTGCGGTGAACATACCTGAGCAGGAACCGCAAGTCGGACAGCCAAAATTTTCAAGTTCTTTTAATTGCGCATCATTTATTTCACCGCGATGATGTTTGCCTACTCCTTCAAAGACACTAATCAAATCAGCGCGTTCACCTGATGGCAAAACTCCGCTTTTCATTGGACCACCAGATACAAAAATTACCGGAACGTTGATCCGCACAGCGCCCATAATCATTCCCGGAACAATTTTATCACAATTGGTAATACAAATAATACCATCAAGACGGTGTGCTTCAACGACTGTCTCCACGCTATCGGCGATAAGCTCGCGGCTGGCCAGGGAATAACGCATTCCAATATGACCCATGGCAATACCATCATCTACACCAATCGTATTAAACTCAAAGGGGACACCGCCATTTTCACGAATTACTTCCTTAACCGCTTTTCCAAAACCCTGTAAATGGGCATGACCGGGAATTAAATCGGTGTAGGAATTACAAACACCAATAAAAGGTTTATCAAAATCCGAATCATCTTTAATGATACCTGTTGCCTTTAGCAGGCTGCGATGGGGAGCTTTGTCTATGCCTTTCTTAATTAAATCAGATCTCAAGTTCATTCCTTTATTTAAAATGAACCTCCAAGATATTTAAATCCTGCTTCGGGTCAATCCCGAGAACCTGTTTTAAGCTGTTTTATTTGTATAGACTTTAGGTAAGCTTCGGGACTGATGTCGTTATTCTATAACTAGAATAATCAGACTTAGAATAATAATCCCGATGTGTAGGAGAATATCTAAAGGAAGAATATTTGCATTAATTCGACGGGTTTCAACTATACCACCATTTACCTCAGCTAAACTAAGGTTATTAACAGATTTAAGTATATTAAATGTCGAACTCATTATTTTACTTATTTATTTATTATCTATGTGAGGGCTAATACTAATTACAGCTTGCTTTAAATGCAATTTTTTTTTCACATAAGTGCTCTTTCAGAAAATAATCTATATCACTTTAAATAACAGCGCCCAGAGTATAAAAGTAAAGTATTACTCATCACCCGAGTACAACCGGGCCGATTTCTCCGCAGAAGTTACAATCCCCTTAATCATTGCTGAGCTGAATCCATCATGTTCCATCTGATTTAAACCGGCAATGGTTACACCGCGCGGTGTGGTCACCTTATCTATCTCATATTCAGGGTGTCTTTGGTTTTTAATTAAAAGAGAAGCTGCGCCTTTTGCCGTCTGCGCTGCTATTGCCAGCGCCTTATCAGCATGAAAACCAATTTCCACACCGCCCTGGGAAGCAGCTCGGATAGCACGCATGAAAAATGCCAACCCACATGCAGCAAGGGCTGTGGCTGAGCCCATAAGTTCCTCATCAATCAGTGTTGATTTACCCACTGTGTCAAAAATAGTCACAGCTTTTTCTATGGACTGTTTGTTTGAACTTTCCGTTGCCAGGCAAGTCATGGATTCACGAATTGCAATCGCTGTATTAGGCATGGCCCGGATTATATCGATATCTTTATGCAGCTTTTTTTTAATTTGCCTGATACTTACGCCACTTATTACAGAGATAAGCAGCTGTTTCCCCTTTTCAAGGCAGGGCGCTATTTCTTCTAAAACTGCATCTGTTTGATGGGGTTCAACAGCGATTAACACTACCTCAGCTTTTTTTGCCGTAGCACAATTATCATTGGAAATACTAAATCCTTTTTCTTTCATTGCCTGTAGACGATCAATTTTCCTGCGGGTTAAGATAATATCACCTGCTTTATATAAACCTGATTCTGCCAGACCCTGTGCAATAGATACTCCAAGGTTCCCGGCGCCGATTATCGCTAATTTTGCCATTATTTTTCTTTCTCTAATTTGAATGCACTTTTCAAGATTGATTCTTCCCTCCAAGCCAATCAGTCAATTCGATCCTGCATCCTGGGTGGAACGAAGTTTTTCGCTCTTACTTTATTAATTCCTCTAATGCTTTCTGCCATTTTGAAAAATTAAATTCACTAATAATATTTTCCATGTTCAATTTAATTTTATCATTTGACAAATTACCAATGCTTCCCTCGTGAGTGTATTCTACATTTTGCGGTTTCTTGAACATACCGTTTTCGACCTCAACACTAATTTGGCGATAGGCATCCCTGAATGAAATCCCTTTTTTAACAAGATTGTTGACTGCTTCCACTGTAAATAAATACGTATATTTTTCATCCTGCAGTATTTTATTATTCACTTGAACATTTTTTAAAGCATGGGTGGCCACACTCAGACAATCACTTATTTCCAAAAGAGCCGGTAAAAAGCTCTCTTTGGTCAATTGCAAATCCCGCTGATAACCGGAGGGCAGGTTTCCTGAAATCATCATTAGTAAATTTGGCAATGCTTTTATGCGGTTACAACGGGCGCGCATAATTTCAAACACATCAGGATTTTTTTTATGGGGCATAATACTGGACCCGGTTGTAAGCTCGTCTGGGAAGGAAATAAAGCCAAAATTTTGCGACATGAATAAGGTAATATCGGCACACATTTTGGCCAATGTATCCGCAATTGAAGATATGGCCTGGGCCACAATCCTTTCCACTTTTCCGCGGCCCATCTGAGCATAAACAGAATTATAATTTAAATCATCAAAACCCAAGAGATTTGTTGTCATAGTTCGGTTCAAAGGAAAAGAGGAGCCATAACCTGCGGCAGATCCCAACGGGTTTTTGTTTGTAACCCGGTAAGCGGCCTGTATTTGAATCAGATCATCGACAAGGCTCTCAGCATATGCGCCAAACCATAAACCAAAGGAAGATGGCATGGCAATTTGCAGATGGGTATAGCCAGGCAGTAACACGTCTTTATGCTTTTCGCTTAGAGTCAGCAATAAATCAAAAAACGTTTTCACGTCAGCAACTATTTTAGCCAGTTGTGAGCGGGTAAATAATCTCAGATCAACCAAAACCTGGTCATTCCGCGAACGGCCACTGTGTATTTTTTTGCCTGTATCACCCAGATCCTGGGTTAGGATTAGTTCGATTTGCGAATGAACATCTTCTATACCTTCCTCAATAACAAAATAACCTGTTTTTATTTCTTCTAAAATCTGAGATAAGCCTGTCTTTAGTTTCTGCAGCTCATCTTTGTTTATAAGATTAATTGATTCGAGCATGGTTATATGTGCTAAAGAACCATGGACGTCGCTCTCAGCCAACAAGACATCAAGATCACGATCCTCACCAATGGTGAAGCGTTCAATCAGCTTATCTATTGTTGTGCCTTTGTCCCATAATTTTTTTGATTGACGAGTCATTTTAAACACCTATTTTAAGCCATTATTTCTTCAAGCAATTGAATATATTTTTGAATTCCATCTGCTATCTCTGACAGATAAACAAATTCATTTGCTGTATGTGAGCGTTCCGATATACCGGGACCCATTTTTATGGACGGTCTGCTGATATTTGCCTGGTCTGACAAAGTTGGTGAAGCAAACGTTGGGATGCCCAGTTTTTTTGCTGTTTCAGATAATATGTGGCCATCCGGAACAAAGGAAGGCTCTAAGCCATATGAACTTTTCAATATATCTGATGCTATGTTTTCTTTTACAATATCCAGAATTTCCTGGTTTGAATAGGCATCAGTAGATCGTATATCCACAACGAAAGTGCATTTGTCAGGAATTACATTATGTTGAATCCCGCCATTAATTACCGTCACAGACATCCTTACCGGACCCAACGATTTAGATTCTTTAGAAAATGCATATGTATTAAACCAATTAATATCTTTGATGGCCACGGATATAGCATTCACGCCATTGGCCCAGGCAGCATGGCCGGATTTACCTTTTGCCAGGCAATGCAACACAATTAATCCTTTTTCAGCAATGGCCATCTCCATCCCCGTAGGCTCGCCGACAATGGCAAATTCAAATGGCCCAACAGCGTCTAAAATCGATTTGATACTTTTGGAGCCAGAGTTTTCTTCCTCCGCTGTGGCTGTCAGAAGCAGGTTATATTTTAAATCTTGCCGTTCATAAAAATGAAGGAATGCTGCAATCAAAGAGACCAGTGCTGCGCCGGCATCGTTACTTCCCAGCCCGGTTAATTTGTCGTCTTCCAGCGTTGCTGCAAATGGTTCATATGTCCAGCCATCATTCGGTTTAACCGTATCGTGATGTGAATTAAGAAGAATGGTAGGCTTTGCTGAATCAAAATTTTTATTATATGCCCAAAGATTATTATGCCGCCTTTTAAACTCAACGAAATGACTTTTCAGAAAATTTTGCAGCAGATCCGCCGTCCCTTCTTCCTGTCCGCTAAAAGACGCAGTGCCTATCAGTTCTTTTAATAGTGTAATTGAATTTTCGATTAGTTGTTTCATTTTAAAGAGATCCGTGTAGCGGATGAGCCCTCTATATTTTTATAACTTGCAATAAAAACCTTTTGAACACCCTTTCTAAGAGCTTGAAAAGCGTTATCCACTTTGGGAATCATACCATTCTTTATAATTTGATCTTCTTTTAATTTTAAATATAGCTTTTCATTTATATCATGAATAACTGAATCTTTGTCAGCCGGATTTTGCAGGATTCCTGCTAGTTCAAAACAGTAGACAAGATCAACATCAAAACTTCCCACAAGTGCTGACGCCAGTTCAGAAGCAACCGTATCGGCGTTGGTATTTAAGATTTGGCCATGGCCATCATGAGTTAGTGCACAGAAAACCGGGCTGATATTATCTTCAAGCAGACCTATTATAAGCTCTGGATTAACTTTTTCCACATCACCTACAAAACCAAAATCAATGTCTGCAACAGTTCTTTTTCGGGCACGAATGGTATTGCCATCCGCACCACTTATGCCAATTACATTGCAGTTTTTTGCCTGCAGCTGCGCCACAATATTTGTATTGATCAAGCCACCATATACCATCTGTATGACCTTTAACGTTTCTGAATCGGTTACTCGTCGCCCGGATACCATATTAGGTTTTATCCCCATATTTTGTAAAATCGTGGAAGCTGTTTTTCCTCCGCCATGTACCAGTATTTTCCTTTCTGTCAATGAAGAAAACTGTTCAAGAACTAAATTTAACTTTTCTTCATCATTTACAACTTTGCCGCCAATTTTGATAATAGTCAGTTTTTGTTTATTCATCGCCCAGTTCCGGTATTGTAACAAACCAGATACCATAAATGTCCTGTACAGAAAGTGTTAGCAGATTAACTGCTAAACTATCCCCCTTTTCATATTCCCGAATGGCGTAGACATCAACCAGCGCAATAGAATATTCTTCATAGGCGTCTTCAAAATCCAGAATTACTTGCTGCCCTTTTTTTAACATTGGAAAGGGAGGAGTCTTGGGATTGAATTCGTTTATTTTCGTAAGCATCACGGGTTCGTTACTAAGTTCCACATTGTAATAGACATCTTCCCCGGAATCATTGCTTAATTTCAGCGTCCCTTGTTTTGGGATTTCACAACTGCATAAAAAGATTATTGTTAATAAAAGTATTATTTTCATTTTTTGTTTCCTGTCATTTTAAAACAAAGAAAAGGTCTTAAGGAGAGATTCTTCACTATGTTCAGAATGACATACTTTAAAAGACATTTTTGTCCTTCTAAAAAGCCACCGCTTTTAACATAAGACCTGCCGTTTCATCCAACCCAAATAAAAGATTCATATTCTGCACAGCTTGTCCTGCTGCGCCTTTTACAAGATTATCAATAACGCTGCTGATGTTAATAATATCTTTATGTTTTTCAATAAACAACAAGCATTTATTGGTATTAACAACCTGTTTCACATCCGGGTTTTTATCCACAATATGCACAAAGGGATGAGAAGCATAATATGTTTTATACAGTTCGGTCACCCGCTCAAGCGATAAATCACTTTTAACATAGGAGCACGATAGAATACCTCTGGTGAAAGTTCCACGAAATGGAATAAAATAAATATTACTCTCTGAGCCCTGCAGTGCTGCTAAAGTTTTATTAATCTCAAACAAGTGCTGATGTTCAAAAGCTTTATACGTTGAAATATTTGAATGGCGCCAGCTGAAATGAGATAGATGTGTTGGTTTTTGTCCGGCCCCGGTTGATCCTGTTATACCACTCACGTGAATATCGCTCAGCAGGTTGCCACTGGCAGCCAAAGGTAATAGTGCCAGTTGAATAGCTGTAGCAAAACAACCCGGATTAGCAATATGCCGCGCTTCTTTAATTTTCTCCCTGTTTATTTCCGGAAGTCCATAAACAAAACCACTTTTTTCAGCTTTTGTCAACCTGTAATCCTGGCTTAAATCGATTATCTTTATTTTGGAATTAATTTTATTTTTCTCCAGGAACAGTTTTGACTCACCATGACCCAGGCACAAAAAAATAACATCAACCTCTTCACCATAATTATCAGAAAAGGTAGTATCTGTTTCACCAATTAAATCACTATGAATTTCTGAAAGCTTTTTTCCAACCTGGCTGCGGCTGGTTACAAAACTTAATTCACAGGACGGATGCCTGAGAAGGATTCTGATTGCTTCCCCGCCTGTATAACCCGCGCCACCTATTATGCCCGCTTTTATCATTTTATACTCTTTCAATGTTTGTCACCCTTGAGCGCAGCGAAGGGTCTGGTTCTAAGATTCTTTCACTTCGTTCAGTTTACAATCCCGAGAATTGGTGAATGACATTACTTCTTTTTGTTCACTGCGTGATAAATCTTTGAAGGGTTAGCCAGAATTTTAGCAAAACCTTTTACATCATCGCCTTTCCAACCCAAATTCGTCTCGCCATAGGCGCCAAACTTTGAAGACATCAAATCGTTAGCACTTTCAATTCCTTCAATATTAAAATAATGTGGTGCCACCTTTACAAAAACTTTACCGGATACGTTCTGCTGAGAATGCTCCAAAAAAGCTTCAATATTACGCATAACCGGATCCAGAAACTGACCTTCATGCAGCAGCATGCCATACCAGTCTGCTAACTGTTCTTTCCAATAAATCTGCCATTTACCCAGCACATGTTTTTCCAGGGCGTGATGCGCTTTGATAATGAGCATCGGTGCGGCTGCTTCAAAACCAACACGGCCCTTGATACCAATTATCGTATCGCCAACGTGGACATCGCGACCTATTCCATAACCAGCAACTTCAGTGTTGAGGGCTTCAATTACCGCGATTTTATTGCTAAACGCTTTACCATTAAAAGCAAGTAATTCTCCTTTTTCAAACTGCAGTTCGATTTTGGTGCTCTCTTTTTTAGTTACCTGTGTCGGATAGGCCTCTTCGGGCAAAGAATTGTTGGAGGTTAACGTTTGCACACCACCAACTGATGTGCCCCAGAGACCCTGGTTAATGGAGTATTTGGATTTTGACCAATCCATTGTAACACCCGATTTTTTCAGATATTTAATTTCATCTTCCCGTGATAACTGTAAATCACGAATAGGGGTTATTATTTCCTTGTCCGCAGCCATAATATTAAAGATCACATCAAAACGCACCTGGTCATTACCAGCACCTGTGCTGCCGTGGGCAATGGCATCTGCTTTAAGCCCATTCGCATATTCCGCAATAGCCATAGCCTGGAAAGCGCGCTCGGCACTGACCGAAAGAGGGTAGGTATCATTTTTAAGGATATTGCCATAAATAAGAAAACAGATACACTCCCTATAGTACTTATCCTTAATATCAATTGCTGTATGACTGCTTACACCAAGATTCTTAGCGCGTTTTCCAATTTCATCCAACTCAGCCGCACTGAATCCGCCGCTATTCACAATGACAGAGTGTACCTCGAATCCTTTTTCTGCAGAAAGATATTTGGCACAATAGGATGTATCAAGTCCGCCGCTAAAGGCTAATATTACTTTTTTCATTTTTTTACTTTCTTTGTTCTGTTATCCAAAATGAAACGAGATTCTTCACTGCGTTCAGTTTACAATCCCGAGAATCGGGGAATGACATTTGTTTTTCTTGTCATCCTCGAGCGAAGCGAAGGATCTCAGAACTAGATTCTTCACTGCGTTCAGAATGACAATTTTTTTATTTCTCTTCTTCCCTTACCTCTGCCTTCTCCTTAACCTGTTTCTTCTCTTCCGGATCATAAAGCATAGCCGTGCACAGGCAATGCTGCCGTTCGGTGCGTGTCAAAATATCATAATTGACACAACCCTTGCAGCCTGACCAAAATTCTTCATCATCGGTAAGCTGGTGAAAGGTAACCGGACGATAACCCAGGTTATAATTTATTTTCATTACAGCCGGGCTGGTGGTAATCCCGAACAGTTTGGCGTTAGGAAACAATTTAACTGAATGTTCGAAAGCGGCTTTTTTGATTTTTTTACCCAGACCGAGTTCCCGGAACTCAGGTGATACAATGAGCCCGGAATTTGCAACATAGTTTTTATCTTTACCCCAGGATTCGATATAACAAAATCCCCCCAGCTTGCTATTTACCAGGGCAATGATAGCTTTACCACTGTTTATTTTTTCTTCAATATAGGCTGGTTCTCTTTTGGCGATTCCTGTTCCGCGTACTTTGGCAGACTCAACGATAAGTTCACATACGTCACTGGCATATGTAAGATGGTCGCTCGTGGCTACCAGAATCTGCACTTTATGATTGTCGTTCATTAGGGCAAAACCTTATGATAATATGTTTGATAGTAACCTGTGTAAAACTTCAGGTATGGAATTATACAGCTAAAATTTTATTAATAAAAGAAAGTATAATGACCTTACGGTCGTCGCAAACGAGGTTTTTGCGTGGCAAGAAGTGTAGAAGAGATGTGATGTGTATTTAAAAGATGTTTCATTTTTATGAATTTTTTAGTTGTTCATCAGTGATGGCCAAACTAATAATTTTTTTTGATATTACAAATATTTTTTTAGAATAAACGCAATACACACTGGACTGGCCGCCCGTTATGATATCAAAAAACAATCTTTTTGGACAGGATAACTGGACTTACTTAATTCATTTTGCCCTTTAAGAATAAATCCTTAAACAACCATGTATTCTTTATAAATTTTGTTTTTTATCATGTTAATCCTGTCTATTTCTTACAATCGAGGTATCGTATGAAACTACTTAAGCAAAATCATTTTCTTAACGTTCTGAAAATTACCGGCTTCAATTTTATAATAGTAAATGCCACTCGCCAAATTTCGTGCATCAAACTCAATATCATACAGACCCCTGTCAAGCGCTTTATCCAGCAAAGTAATTACTCTTTGACCCAATGTATTAAACACATCAATCTTAACATGCTCGGCTTTGGGGATACTGAATTTTATGCGGGTTAAGGGATTAAAGGGATTAGGATAATTCTGCTGCAGGTTATAACGAATTGCCAAAGAATTATTATTTTCTGAAATAGAAGTCGTCAGGTCAGTTGTTCCCGGCGATCCGTGTAGAGAAAAAGAGGCAGCCCAGTTTAGAGCATCATTAAGATCTCCGTTTTCTGTTTGGTTTGTCCATACTAATGAGGGACCAGAACCGTCAGCCTCAACAGGCCATGGTGCTTTATCGTTATATCTGACCGAGATCAACGTATCGCCAGCGGCATCAGCCATTGACAACCGTTCTCCTGAATTATCTAGCTGACCTGTAAATTGTCCAAAAGGAGCAAAACCATAACGCTGCTCAAAAGAGACTGCGTTGGAAGCGATTACAATAAAGTCACCTGGGGCCAGAGCAGTGCCAGATGGAAAGGTAAAATCAACGCCATTTATAAAACCAATCAATGATAGGTCAATATCTAATAAGCCGGCGTTCTGCAATTCTAAAAACTCATACAAGCGACCGCTTTGCAAACCTTCATCTAAGGGGTGATAATGTATTTCAGTCAGATTTAATGAAGCCAGATTCTGGCTGACATTTAGAGTAATTTCATGCAAAGCGCTCCAGTTACTGCCATCTTTCATGCGTGCCATGATTTTTGTTGTACCGCTTATATTAATGCTTCGGCTGCTGCCTGCTATGAAGGCAGAAGCTGCAATGCCGCCACCAACAGCTCGCGGATCTGTTCCATCCAGGGTGTAAATTATAAAACCTGACGTATCATTGGGTGTATCAAGAACAATTGTTGTCTGGGAGCTGATCTGAACGGTACTCCGTTCAACTATGGTATCGCTAATTGTAAAGGTCGGTGGCAGCAGATTGGGATATAAACCTGCTTGTTTAAACTGCTGCAATACAATATCACCGCGGTATGGAAAATAATCATTTGTGATCAGATCAATAGCCGGCTGCCAGGCGTTAAACTTCGAGCGCTCTAAATCACCCCAGCGCATTGATTCTCCAATTATGGCCATATTTATATCTGCCGCACTTTTATTAAACAGTGCAGAAAGTTTATCTGCTTTCATCACACCATCGTTAAAAAAGTGTTTATAAATACGATCAGCAAATCGCATTCTATATTCCTGGTTTTCGGCTAATTTAATATGCAGCCATTGCGGGTGAAATATTTCAAAGCGATCTACGAATGGTTCAATGTTTACCCGGTCTTCATCGATACCATCCCCAGGCCAGCTTGGATAGAGCAGCAGTGTATGCTCAGCATCATGCGCCAGAAATTTGAATCCTTCGTTTGCAGTGCGATCATAAATCGCGTAAAAATTGTTAGGACTGGCTTCGCCTCTAAATTTGCTTACGGGTGCATCAAAGTTTCCCGTATAAAAAATGATAAGCATATAGTCGATCAGATTGTCAATATCAACCAACCTGCTTCCTGCTATGTCTGGGGTTCCATCGTCGTTTTTCCCTTCCAGGCCAAAATAATTTGTATTTGAAGTAAATCCGGCCTCGCTCGCTTCCCATACCTCACCCCAGGCATCCAGGTTGCCATCCGTTGCTTCTACTTCATAAAGACTCCAGTCTTCTCCAATATCTACTTTTACCACATCATAATCATTATCATTGCCACCCAGGTAACTTTCAGCAAAATTAGCTTCCGGTCTTTCCTGGCTTTGAAATAAGCCCCAATACATGCCATTTATGTAGAGGTGATAATAGCGGCTGCGCGTATAGGGTTGCTTCATTTGAGCTTGTAAGTCCCGTGAAAAGACATCGCGATTCATCGTATTTTCATAAATACCGCCGTTACTCCAGGCATAATTCTGGCTGGTTCGCAGATCCATCTTTTTAAATTCATCCACCCCCTCATCACCAAAAAGCGGGTAAACTAATTTATTATCACCATATTCTTCTCTAAAAAACAGTCTAAATGAATGCTTGGGAAAATAGTCATGTCGGCTCCAGCCACCCCTGATACGTATCCCGGCATCAATCTGGAATCCGGGTGTTCCATCCGGATTGAGCAGTTCTACGGATACTTCACGCTCCCAGTCAATACCGTGAAATTGGGCATTAACATAAATGCCCTGCTGGCTATCGAAAAGATTATCAAGATCTGTTACCAGCGAGATACTTGGTATATCCAATAAGGCATCATCAATAAGTCCTGCATAATTAACATCATTGACTACTTCCTGGTTAACATGGTAATACAAAATCTGGTCATTTATATTGCTGTCCGGCCAGGCTCCTCCGGGCCAATCCTGATTTTTTACTTCCTGAAAAAAAAGATATGTTTTTGTGGCAACCCGTGATTGCTGAAGGTCATTCTTTATGACAACAGCTCGAATAACAACTCCTGGTGTCGCGCCGCGACCGCCATCCGTGCCATTGGGATCAACATAAAGATCAAATGGTGCTGCACTTGTTTGAGCAGTTGCTGATGTCAATGGGTTTGAGCCATCAAGCGTATACGTAATAAATGCATCTGTTAGCATTGTGGATAAAGTAACGTTAAAGGCACTGTTTTGAAATTGGCTTTGCTCAGAAAAATCTACCTGGTAATCGTACTCCGGGAAATTAACAGATATATCGACTTTATTTGATGTTCCGCGGGCACCTGCATTATCAGTTGCTACTGCCGTTAAATCATAATTACCTATTTCAGGCTGCTGCCATAGATAGGAATAGGGATAGCTTAAATCTTCTGCTATTTTTTCATCATCAACAAAAAATTCCACCAATTCAACCGAGCCGAGGGAATCAACAGCATCAACATTAATTTCTACATCGTCACCCAGGAAAAATTCTGTGTTGTCAAGGGGAGAAATTATTGAAACGCTTGGTGGATTAAAGATTTCCAGTTGTATAATATTTATATGATTTACATTATAACCACTGCTTTCACTAACAAAGCGCATTACTTTGGGTCCGGCAGTAAGAAGAACGGAGTCCACAATTACTGTTATCCAGTTTTGCCAACCACCTGTTGCAGCAAAATTTATTGGTCCACTCACATCGATGCCCTCAAACTCAATATGAAAGGTGCCTCCTATTGATTCTGAAGCTACGCGGATTTCAAAACTATAACGTCCAGCCTCAGTTACATCAACGCTATACTCAAGCCATTCATCGGGCTCAATCCATCCAACATTAAAACCACCTTCCGCACACGGTTCTATATCGACTCCTGTATCCCTGTACATGCCGCCATTATTTGTTGAGTCAAAATCATGATAGGCTATCCCCTCACCACCCGTGTCAAAATTTTCCGCTTCAATCTGACCAGGTATAACTACCAAAGTGTCATTAAAGGGAAATTGTTGTGAATAAAGAAAAGTTGAAAACAGAAATATTAAAACAGTGCTTGAGGACAGCTTTTTGCTGAAAGTAGAATTTCTATTAATCATGAAAATATACCTTGTTATGATAAAATTTTATTGTGAAACCCATATCTATAATTTTGAGGTGTTAGTTCCACATTTTTTTAAGTTATTCCAAAATCCGGATATCATAATGTTTTTTGTCACAATAACAGGATATTGTACTAAATTATTCCTAATGAAAAAGTTAAGCCGACATTCTATTTTAATCTCCTATATAAAGCGCTTTTCCGGTTTATAAGCAATTTTCCTTAAGATTGTCATCCTGAGAAAAGCGCAGGAATTGTTTTCTTCATTTCGTTCAGAAGTCACAAACACCAATAATTTCAATTTGTAAGGAGTAACCATGAAAATCATTGTATTAGGTGCCGGGTTGGTTGGGGCACCCATGGCCATTGATTTAGCAAAAGAAAAAAACTTTGAAGTGACCGTAGTTGATTTTAGCGATAATGCTTTGAACAGCTTAAAGGAGAGATGTCCGGAATTGACAACGCTGCAAAAAAATCTTTCCAAGCCGCAGGAAGTGACTACCCTTGTCAGGAACTATGATTTTGTCGTAAATGCCGTGCCTGGTTTTATGGGTTTTGAAACTGCAAAGGCTATTATCACGGCAGGAAAAGGTTGCGCCTGTATTGCTTTTTATGAAGAAGATCCTTTCCAGCTGGAACAATTGGCCAAAGAAAAGAATGTAACCATGATTATGGATTGTGGTGTTTACCCGGGAATGGGCAGTGCCTTGATCATGAACTGTGCCGAACAACTTGATAAAGTGGAAAGTGTTCTCACCTATGTGGGGGGTCTGCCAGAAGTACGTGAATGGCCCAGCGAATATAAAGCTGTTTTCTCTCCCATAGATGTTATTGAAGAGTATATCCGTCCCGCACGTTATATTGAAAATGGAAACGAGGTAATTCGTCCCGCTTTATCTGATGCCGAGCTTATTTTCTTTCCCAAAATCGGCACGCTGGAAGCTTTTAATACCGATGGCCTGCGTACACTGGCCAAAACACTTGATGCCCCAAATTTAAAAGAGAAAACCCTGCGCTATCCCGGTCATATTGAGAAAATGATGGTGCTGCGCGAACTGGGTTTCTTTTCCAAAGAACCGATTATTGAAGTTAATGGCAAAAAAACAAGCCCCTTGGAATTCACCTCGCAAGTACTCTTTCCAAACTGGAAACTTAAAAAAGGTGAAGTGGATATTACTATTTTTCAATCGATTATCGAAGGTGAAAAAGATGGGCAGAAAGTAAGATATACTATAGATATGTTTGACAAATATGATCCTGAGCTGGATGTCACTTCCATGGCCCGTACAACAGGTTATACGGCGACTTTGGCGTTGCGTATGATTGCTGAAGGGCTCTATTCACATAAAGGCATTTCACCCCCCGAATATATGGGGAAAAAGCAGCGATGTATCGATTACCTGCAAAAAGGCCTGCGGGAGCGCGGTGTGAAATGGGAAATTTCCAGGGAAGTTTTTTAATTTTACATAATTATGACAACTAAATTACATTGTCCTGACATTCTTTCAGAAACGCATAACTATATTCTCCAGAAATTAAATGGAGGTTATTATGAAAAATCATATGCATAAATCCTGCAGGCCACGTCCTTTCTCAATTCTGATTTTAGGATTATTCCTTGCAGGGTGTGTTACAGCAGGATCGGACGAATTGGAACAGCCGCTTAGCAAATTCACTTTTGATCTGCATGAATTCGTCACTGGTCCCGCAGGAGAACAGACTCTTTTAACCGGATTCCTGCTGGGTAGCAACATTGCCGATATTGCTGTTGTGCATATTGATAAGAATAATGAGCGCCGCCTGCGTATTTTTGCCTTTGATAGCAGTTGGATTTTAAAACTCGATACATTGTTACATCCTGAAGTGTTGTTTGTTGACCTGGCCAACATTGCCGGACGCGACCGTTTAATAACCTATAGCCATGCTGGCCTGAACTGGTTCGATCCAGTTACGGCGACAGAACGTAGCCTTCTGGCAGTCGCAACAAACTACAATGCGATTGATAAAAGTGCGATTCCGCATATCGATATCTTTCTCGATCTAAACCAAGATGGCAATGATGACCTGCTATTGCCGGATGTAGACGGATTCAGAATATCGATGCAATTAAGCGATGGTTCTTTCAGTGAGGTTATGAAAATAGGTCCTCCTGAACCTTTTCGTGACAAGATTGGCTTGGAGGATACGCTCAGCCTGGGGAAGATGGGTATAAACAGCAAAACCATGCCCTGGTATCAGAGCCGCGTCCACCAAATGGACTACAATCGAGATGGTCGTAGCGACCTTGTTTTTTGGAACGTCGATCACTTTGACGTATATCTGCAAGATGAACAGGGCCTGTTTTCCGGGGTACCAAAAACCTTCACCACAGATGTACTTTTTGCTGCTGACGGTGCCTATTCACTGGCCTTCGCTTTTAGTGATGAAAGCAAATTTTCCCTCTTAACAGGATTCAGGGGACGAAGCAAGCATAAAGTACTTCATTCCTTTTGCGATATGAACGGCGACAATATACCAGACTTGTTGACTCAAACGCTGGAAGGCCGCAGCTTACTGAACCAGCGAGTTTGGTATGAAGTGCACTTTGGCTCTGAAACAGGGGATGGTATATTATTTACAGGTGACAGCGGCATGGCACTATACCCGCAAGGGATAGCAACGGGCGGTTCGCCATTGGGCTATTCCCTTGGCTGGTGGCAGGATTTAGATAATGATGGACAGGTCGACTTTATCTTCGGGCGCGTTGATACCGGGATTATCGGTTTTTTCCGGGCAATTCTTGCTGGTTCCATCGCTATGGATATTGAGTACTATCGCATAGAAGGTGGCGTTTACCCAGAACAGCCCAATGGTTCGCTTAAAATTAAACCAAATCTTGAATTTTTCGACGGAAGGGGGCCATTTTTCCCGACAGTGCTGCTCGGTGATGTGAACGGCGATAATCGAACGGACCTGCTGGTAGGTGAAAACTGGGAAGAACTAAGTATCTACATGGGTGTTGCTGGTCCTGACCTATTCGCTCCGCAGCCGCAAAAAGTGGCGGTCGCCCTGACAGCAAATGAACAAAATGCACGGATTTTAGATTTTAATAAAGATGGCAAACAGGATATTCTTATACATCACCCTTCTCATAGTAAACCAAATAAAGTTATACTGCTGATACCCCGTTAATATTATAATAATTTTTATAGAAAGATTGGTTTTGGTTATGGTAAAGCGCCATTATTCTCGATGGCGCTCTTCCAACACTTTTATAATTTCATCAAGTTTTACATTCCTTTCTGTCAACAGAACTAACAGGTGAAATAATAAATCAGCACTCTCTTCTTTTAACCGTTCATTATTTTTAACAAGCCCTTCAATCACAACTTCAGTGGCTTCTTCGCCAACTTTTTGAGCAATTTTGTTGATTCCTTTTTTGAGCAGGCTTGCTGTGTAGGAGTCTTCGGGCATTTCATCTTTTCTTTGGCATATAATATTTTCCAGTGCGGTTAAAGAAAAGGACGTATCATTTTTTTCATTAAAACAGGTGTCTTGTCCTGTGTGGCAGGTCGGGCCCTGGGGCGATGCTTTAATGAGCAAAGTGTCATTATCACAATCCAGGTAAGCGTTTTTATAGAACAGCCAGTTGCCGGAGGTTTCACCTTTGGTCCACAATTTATCCTGTGAACGGCTGAAAAAGGTAACTTTGCCGCTCTTTTTTGTTTTAGCAAAAGCTTCTTCATTCATATAACCCAGCATCAACACTACATTGCTTTCATTATCCTGGATAATTGCCGGAAGCAGTCCATCTCCTTTTTGAAAATCTATTTTCATATTCTTATCGCAATCTTTTTGTCTTTTAAATATTTTTTTAGTTTTGGAATAGGTATTTCTGCAAAATGAAAAATGCTGGCAGCCAAAGCTGCATCCGCTTTACCTTCGTTAAACACATCAACAAAATGTTGTTCCGTGCCGGCACCGCCCGAGGCAATAATGGGTATAACCAATTCTTCAGATAAGCTACGTGTAATATCCAGGGCAAAACCATCCTTTGTACCGTCATGATTCATAGATGTAAGCAGAATTTCACCCGCTCCGCGTTGCTCTGCTTCTTTAGCCCAGGGAATTGTAAGCAAGTCGACCGGTGTTCTGCCGCCATGCACATAAACCTGCCACTCCTGGCCGTTGTATTTTGTATCGATGGCCACAACCACACATTGACTACCAAAGTTATCGGCCAGCTCATTAATTAAATCCGGCCGGGCCACTGCAGCCGAGTTTACGGATATTTTATCGGCACCAGCATCAAGCAGTACTTTTACATCCTCAATAGAGCGAATTCCGCCGCCAACAGTAAATGGGATATTGATATAGCGGGCAATTTTTTTTACCAATTCAACCAACGTCGCCCTATTTTCAATGGTAGCGGTTATATCCAGAAAGACAAGCTCATCTGCCCCCTGCTCGGCATAGGCTTTGCCCAACTCAACCGGATCACCTGCTTCGCGGATATCTACAAAATTGACACCTTTTACAGTTTGTCCATCTCTGATATCCAGACAGGGTATTATCCTTTTTGCTAACATAACTCTTTAATTCCCTAATCATTGTCATTCTGAGTGAAACGAAGAATCTAAAATTAATACAATAAAGATCCTTCGCTTCGCTCAAGGATGACATTTTTATGAGTTTTAACTAATTAAAAACGGTTCCAGATCCTTTAATAAAATATTACCTTCATAAATGGCTTTACCCACAATCACAGCATCAATAGCATGTTCATTTAATTTTTCAATATCGTCCATTTTGCTCACGCCGCCCGAGGCCACCAGAAACAAATCAGGAAAAGCTTCTTTAATTTCATCATATAATTCAAAAGCGGGGCCTTTCAGCAAACCATCTTTGGAGACATCAGTGCAAATCACTGACTTAAAGCCCTGTTTTGTTTGTTTTTCTAAAAATGGAATTAATTCCAGTTCACTTTTTTCCTGCCAGCCGGAGACAGCTATTGCTCCATCTTTAACATCGGCCCCTAAAATAATTTTATCAGCACCATATTTATCCAGCCATTGAAAAGCCAGGTGTTCATCTTTAACCATAACGCTGCCGGCGGTAATGGCTTGCGCCCCGCATTCAAAGGCAATATTTATATCTTCGTCTGACTGCACACCACCGCCAAAATCAATAGTCAGATTTGTAGCGTTGGCCACGCGTTCCAGCACCTTGTAATTAATTACTCTTTTTTGGCGCGCCCCATCAAGATCAACCATATGCAGGAATTGAACACCATTATCTTCAAACATTTTGGCCACATCAAGAGGGTCATTATAGTATACTTTTTTAGTATTAAAATCACCTTCGGAAAGACGTACACATTTGCCGTCAATAATATCAATAGCCGGGATAATTCTAATCATTTTTTTGGCTCTTTTTTGTCATTCCCCAATTTCGGGATTATAAACTGCCCAAAGTGTAGAACGAGATCCTTCGCTATGCTCAGGATGACAATCGGGGCTGCATATTTTATAGTTCTATAAAATTCTTTAATATTCGGGCGCCTGTATCAGCACTCTTTTCCGTATGAAACTGAACAGCATAAAAATTATCTTTTTGCATGGCAGCGGCAAATGATTTCGAGTAATTGGTTGTGGCTATCGCATACCCGCTCAGCTCAGCATAATAGCTATGCACAAAATAAACATAACTGCCCTCTTCAATTCCTTTAAAAAGCGGTCCTTTCAGGTCTGTCAGTGCATTCCAACCCATGTGCGGTACTTTACCGGTTTCCGGGAATTTCTTGACAAGGGTAGGAAAAATACCTAAACAGGATGTATCCTTTTCTTCGCTTGTTGCACACATTAATTGCAGACCCAGGCAAATACCCAAAACCGGTTGTTTGAGCTCAGTAAAAAGCCTGTCCAGATTATTCTTCTTTAGATATGTCATGGCCGTTTTGGCTTCACCAACTCCGGGAAAAATAACTTTGTCTGCCGAGATTAATTGTTGTGGATCATCTGTAATTATAGGTTCAATGTTTAACCTGTTTAGAGCTGACTTCACCGAATAAACATTTCCGGCATTATATTTAATTATCGCTACTTTCACAGTGTCCCTTTTGTACTGGGAATCTGTTGATTATTGGGATCGCGTTTTACTGCCATTTTTATGGCCCTGGCTATTCCTTTAAAAATCGCTTCAATTTTATGATGCTCATTCAGCCCATCTGCTTCAACCAAAATATTGCACTTAGCTGCATCACTCAATGATTTAAAAAAATGATAAAACATTTCTGTGGACAGCTCTCCAATTTTCTCACGTTTGAATTCGGTTTTCCAGATTAGATCATTGCGACCGGAAAAATCAATGGCTACTTTGGCGTAAGATTCATCCATAGGCAGCAGAAATCCATAGCGTTCAATGCCTTTTTTATTGCCAAGTGCTTCTGATAAAGCCTCACCCAATGCAATGGCCGTATCTTCAACTGTGTGATGTTCATCTACGTGCAAGTCGCCTTTTACATTAACCTTTAGATCCATCATGGCGTGTTTGCCAAACAGATCCAGCATATGATCAAAAAAGCCAATGCCTGTATCGATCTCATTTTGGCCGCTGCCATCAATATTCAGACGAATAAAAATATCTGTCTCTTTGGTGGTGCGTTTCTTTTCAGCTACACGGTCCGGAAAGCGTAGAAAACCATAAATCTCATCCCAGCTATCTGTAGTCAGGGCGGCTTTTTTATTCTTTTTAGTGCTAATTAAAATAGATTTTGAACCAAGGTTTTGAGCTAATTGTATATCTGTCTCACGATCGCCAATAACAAAAGAATTTTTTAAATCATAATCTCCATTTATATAGGAGGTAAGCATTCCTGTGCGTGGTTTGCGGGTAGGAGCGTTATCTTTCGGAAAAGTTCTGTCTATCAGGATATCCGAAAAAGTTATACCTTCATTTTTCAATGTCTTAAGAATTTTATTTTGCACCGGCCAGAATGTCTCTTCAGGAAAAGAATCGGTTCCAAGCCCATCCTGGTTGCTAACCATTACCAACTGGTAGTCCAGCTCTTTTACGATTTTAGCCAGATTACTTATTACACCGGGATAAAACTCCAGTTTCTGCAAAGAGTCAATTTGTTCATCAGCAGGCTCAATAACTAGTGTACCATCACGATCGATAAATAAAACTTTTTTCATATGTATTATTTTGAATTCTAAAACGTGTTCAAAATGTCGAGGTATTTCTCATCCTGAACTTGTCGAAGGATCCAATCCTTTTAGTGTTTTAAATAACAGATCATTCTCTTCTTTTTTGCCAACCGTTATGCGCAGGCACCCATCACAATGTGCCAATGATGATCGGTCGCGTACAATTATTTTTCGGGCCCGTAAGGCATTATAAATCTGCTGTGGATCATTAAATTTCACCAGCAGAAAGTTAGCATCAGAAGGAAAGATTTTTAAAACCATTGTTAAAGAACTTAATTTTTCTATGAGACCAGCGCGTTGATTCAAAATTTCATTAACCATTGCATCTTTAGCAGAAATGTTATCAAGCGCAGCAATTACGGTTCTCTGTGTCAGCTCATTAATATTATAGGGATACTTAATCCTGTTTAAAACTCTTATAATTTCAGGATGGGCAAAAGCCATTCCCAGCCTCAACCCTGCCAATCCCCACGCTTTAGAAAAAGTCTGCAGTACGACAAGATTATCATATGTCTGCAGATTTTCCAACCAGCCTTTTTGCCTGCTAAAATCCTGGTAAGCTTCATCAATAACAACCAATCCTTGAAAGTCATTCAAGATTTCGATGACGTCATCCATATTCATCAGGTTGGCCGAAGGGTTATTGGGTGAACAAATGAAGATCAGTTTGGCCAGCGAGTGATGTTTTTTTAAGCTTTTTAAATCAATTTGAAATTCCGCTGTTAATGGAACAGCAATAATTTTCACGTCATTCAAATCGGCACACACAACGTACATACCGTAGGAAGGCGGCATAATAATTACACTATCTTTACCCGGTTCACAAAAAGCGCGATAAAGCAGGTCAATAGGCTCATCGCTTCCGTTGCCTAAAAAGATACGCTCTACGTCCACGTTTTTTATTGTGGAAATTTTTTCTTTTAGTATCCTTTGATAGGGATCGGGGTAACGGTTAAATGTATCTTTCGTAACAGAACCCAGTGAATTTTCGTTGGCATCTAAGAATATTCCTTCTTTTCCTGTATATTCAGCGCGCGCAGAAGAGTATGCTTTAAAATTTTTAAGATTCTTGCGAATCAGAGAATCAATATCCATTAACCGTCCTTTTTCTTTAAACGGACAGACACTGCTCTTTTGTGTCCCATAAGCTCTTCTGCTTCCGCTAATATTTCGATTGCAGGGCCCAACTCTTGCAGACCTTCCCTGCTGATTTTCTGGAATGAAATTTTTTTCATAAAACTCTCAACTGAAACACCACTGTAATTTCTGGCATAACTGTTTGTCGGCAGCACATGGTTGGTGCCCGATGCATAATCTCCTGCTGACTCCGGTGTATAATTTCCAAGGAAAACAGAGCCGGCGTTTTTTACTTTAGCTTCAGCTGTCTTAATGTCTTCAACCATAATTATCAGGTGTTCAGGCGCATACGTGTTGGAAAAATCCATGGCTTGATCCATGTTTTCAAACAGTATTATTTTACTGTTCTGCAGGGCCTGAGCAGCAATTTCTTTGCGCGGAAGCGCCTGCAGCTGCTTTTCTACTTCCTGCTGAACCAGCGAAATCATAGGCTCATTATCAGTCACAAAAACAACCTGGCTATCTACTCCATGTTCAGCCTGAGAAAGTAAATCGGCAGCAATAAAAGCCGCTTCTGAAGATCCATCAGCCACTACCAGGACTTCAGAGGGACCGGCCGGCATATCTATAGCAACACCATGCATTGCTGCCTGCTGTTTGGCTTCGGTAACATATTGATTTCCAGGACCAAATATTTTATCTACTTTAGAAATTGTCTCCGTACCAAATGTCATAGCGCCAACAGCCTGGGCTCCGCCAACAGCAAAGATTTTTGTTATTCCCACTTTATTAGCAGCATATAAAATAGCAGGATGTATTTTACCTTGCACATCTGGTGGACTGCATAAAATGATTTCATTGCATCCTGAAATTTTTGCCGGGATTCCCAACATTAACACTGTGGAAAATAAGGGAGCCGTGCCACCTGGTATATATAGACCCACTTTTTCAATTGCTACATTACTGCGCCAGCAGGAAACCCCTTGACTTGTTTCAACCTTTTCTTCATTTATTAATTGCGACTTGTGGAATTTTTCGATATTGGAGATTGCAACTTCAATTGCATTAGAGAGTTCTTTTGAAATTTTATTTGCTGCTTCATCAATCTCTTCCTTTGAAACCTGGATTTCATCTATTTGGACCTTATCAAATTTTAAGGTTAATTCTTTTAATACGCGATCCCCATTTTTTTTGACATCACTGAGAATAGCTGTAACAGAAGCCGACAGGTTTTTATTATCTAGTGCCGGACGTTGGGCTAAATTTAGCCAAAGCTTTTTTTCAGGATAACGAATAATATCCATGTTTTATACCTTATACGATCATCTTTTCAATGGGGATAACTAAAATGCCTTCGGCACCCGCTTCTTTTATCTTTTCTATATTTTGCCAGAAGTCATCTTCCTTGATTACCGAATGTATTGAGCTCCATCCTTGTTGAGCCAACGGCATAACAGTGGGACTTTTCATTCCCGGCAATAAGCTGCATATTTCCTCAATATTCTCATTGGGGGCATTCAGCAGAATGTATTTAGTTTTGCGGGCTTTCTGAACTGCGGTTATTCTAAATAACAGGGAATTGAGAATAGCACTTTTTTCTTTGGAAAGATTTAAGGCTGATAATAAAACTGCTTCAGAATTAAGAACAGTGGTTACTTCTTTAAGACCATTACTGAACAAAGTGCTTCCGGTGCTGACAATGTCGAAAATAGCATCAGCCATATTTATGCTTGGAGCAATTTCAACGGAACCGCTGATGGCATGGATTGAGGCATTGATAGAATTCTCATCCAAATATTTTTGCAAAATGGCAGGATAGGAAGTTGCAATACTTAAACCGTTCAAATCCTTTTCGGATTTATAAGCCATCGATTTTGGTACGGCAATGGATAACCTGCATCTCGAAAAACCCAGTTTTTTTGTTATCTTTAACTCTGCTCCCTTCTCAAGAAACACATTTTCACCAACTATACCGCAATCAGCTGCCCCGTCGGCAATACACTCGGGAATATCATCATCTCTTAGAAATAAAATCTGCATCGCAAAGCCGGACGCTTCCACTTTAAGGATACTATTTGATCCATTGCTAAACGTAATACCGCAATCCTCTAGTAACTCAACGGATTTTTTGTTTAATCTGCCCGATTTTTGTAAAGCCAGTATAAGCATAAGTACCTGTTTTCTTTTAGGTTATAGTTAAAAAAAAAGCCCGATTCTTTTGGAACCGGGCTCAATATTTTCATTTTTTAAATACTAATTATTAAAAATAGCTTTCCCGTTCCATTCAGTGTTGTAAGAATGCAGATGGTGATGGTGCAATTTACTTATACGGGTGCTTAAAATCATTATTCTCTCACTCTGTTTGAGCGCAAAATACAGGATTATATTAAATTTGTCAAAAAGATTTTAACGGTCATCAGATACCTATGGACCTGATACTGAAACAAAAATAATTTGACAGCTCTGCTTTTAATTCATATTATGCGGCTACAAAAAAAATTTACAAAGGAAATTAAGACTCAAAAAAAAATAAAATATATATCTCTTATCGAGAAAGGTGGAGGGACTGGCCCTGTGAAGCCTTAGCAACCTGACAGAATAATAGTTAAGGTGCTAATTCCTACTCTGGATAATAATCCGAGGGAAGATGAGAAAGGACTGAAATTTAAATCCTCTTCCAACTTCCGGAAGGGGATTTTTTTTGAGCTAAAAATAATAATATGAGCGCTAAAATAACAAAGACAGCTTCAAGAACCATTGATCTTTTTATTTCTAACGAACCGTTTAAACTCCAAAACGGTGGAGTTTTAGCGGAATTAGAAATTGCTTACGAAACTCATGGAGAATTGAATGCTGATAAATCCAATGCTATTCTTGTATGCCATGCGCTAACCGGCAGTGCGCATGTTACGTGGAGATGCTATGTACCCGGATTTTATGATAGAGCATACACCTTTGTTACAGTCTATTAACAGTTCAACTCCCGGATGGTGGAAAGAACTTATTGGTCCGGGAAAAGTATTCGATACACATAAATACTATGTCATTTGTTCCAACATCATCGGGAGTTGCTATGGAAGCAGCGGGCCATTGAGTACAAACCCGCTTAATGGTAAAAAATATGGGCCGGATTTTCCGCAAGTAACCGTAAGAGATATGGTTCATGCTCAAAACAGGCTGCTGGATTATCTCGAAATAGATAAATTATTGCTGGTAAGCGGGGGATCGCTCGGTGGCATGCAGACTTTGGAATGGGCACTCAGTTATCCGGGTAGAACACAATCAATAATTCCCATCGCCACTTCAGCCCGTCATTCAGACTGGAGTATTGGTTTGAACCATTTAGCGCGACAGGCCATATACAACGATGCTGATTTCAAAGAAGGTCACTATTCAAGTCAGCCGGAAAAAGGTTTAAGCCTGGCACGTAAGGTAGGAATGATATCTTACAGAACCGACAAAAATTTTAATGAGCGTTTTAAGAATGAACAGGTTTCTGAAAATGCTAATCTTTCATATTCTCATAACGCCTTCCAGGTGGAGAGTTATTTAAACTACCAGGGCGAAAAATTTGTAAAGCGCTTTGACGCCAATAGTTTTTTAAATATCTCTATCGCCATGGACCTGCACGATATTGCTAAAGGCAGGGGGGGTAATATACAACAGGCATTGAAGTCGATTAAAATTCCTGCTTTGTGCATTGGAATAGACAGTGATATTTTATATCCGGCTCATGAGCAAAAAACGATCGCTTCCTTCATTCCTGGCGCTCAATATGGTGAGATACAATCCATTTACGGCCATGACGCTTTTTTAATTGAATTTGAGCAGATGGACTGCATTATCAAGCCATTTTTAGAAGATTTGAAGTGATTTGTTTTTGGAAGTAATCTTAAAGATTCTTTTTCAATATTTCTATTTATCTTATTTTTACCGCTTAAAATTTAAATTCATTAGTTTTTAAATATCAAATTGTAGTGTAATTATTTAGTTTTAGCAAAGGCCAGCATCAACTCATCCATATTTATGGTTGCTACTCCAGATGATGAGTCGGACATAGCAAAAGGTAACACGAGCTCACTATTATTAATCATTCCACCGCATGAATAAACCACATTTGGTACATAACCTTCACGTTCTGTGGCCAGAGGCATAAGTATTGGTTCGGTCAATTGGGCAATAATTTTTGAAGGATTATTCAAATCTAAAAGTTCGGCTCCTATACAATACGTGCGCATAGGACCAACACCATGTGTTAAAACAAGCCAACCCTCACTTGTTTCAATTGGTGAGCCACAATTACCTATTTGAAAAAATTGCCAGGTATGTTTTGGTGATTGAATTAATTTCGCTTTATCCCAAAAATCGACAAAATCCGATTTCATTAAATACATATTTTCACCATCCATGCGCGAGATCATAAAATATTTTCCATCTATTTTTCTTGGAAATAAGGCCATTCCTTTTCCTTTTATTGCGTCACCTGCCATTGGAAAAAAAGAAAAAGATTCAAAATCTTTCGTCTTAAGCATCATGGATTGAATTTCAAATCCATTATATGCGGTATAGGTAGCATAATATTTAAATACTCCGCTATCTTCACAAAAGCGTACAAATCGCGCATCTTCAATTCCTTTAACAGCCTCCTTGGAAATTGGGAACAAAACTCGTTCTGAAATATCGGAATCAGCGCGAAAGTGGCGCTTATGACTGGACCTGGCAAGAAAATACACCAGATTGACAGTTTGGTTGAACGCATATGTTTGCTTATATTTCTCTTTTATATCTTCGATATTATTTTGAAGTTCAACAAATGTGAATTTTGCCGGTAATTTATTAAATATCTTTATTGTGATATCATTTTCCATGTCTAATTGTTCTAGTTTCTTCAGAAAGAATTGTTTTTTATAATACTCTTTCATGGTAATTTCCGGTGTTTCGCATTGGTGATGGGCAGGTTCCATTATCATGTTATTAAAATAATCCAATGTTCCGCTTCTAAACTCTATAGATGATATGTGTCCTTCCCCGGTAGCCCTGAAACTAAGGATGAATTTTGTTTCTCCTTTTTTTACATTTTTCTGATCGGGATGAATCACTATAGACGGATTAAACGCGTTTACCAGGGCTACCGGGATAAGATTCCGGCATACGAAGCATTAATGGGCGACATCGGGCTTGAAACAGACCAGGTGGCCTATGTTGGTGATGACGTTGTCGATCTGCCTATAATGACGCGTGTCGGCTTTGCCATTGCCGTGCAGGACGCACACCCTTATGTAAAAAAACATGCTCACTGGATTACACAAAACAACGGTGGCCGAGGGAGCCGATGTGCGCGATGTATGTGAACTAATCCTCGAAGCCCGGGGTCTGTTAACACAGACTCTGGAATCCTATTTGTACGTTCCGAAGTGAAAAAACAGTTCACATTGTTAACTTTAATAATCATTGCCCTGATCGGCATATGGAGCGTATTGGAAGCGCCGGATGAAGTTCCGCTCGTTACAAAAGATCCACATTTTGTTGATGCATATGCCAGGGATTTCACTATGCTGTCGATGGATAAGGACGGCCAACCCT
>CAVRRG010000047.1:0-8612 GCA_963723365.1 Calditrichota bacterium
AGATTATAAGTCTAAAAAAGAACTAAGTAAATGGTTACTTTTTGAAGATAAATCTTTCGACACTTTAGGTAATGCCTGGTATGCAAAAAAAATATGTCTTGAGCCAAACCAAATTACAAAATGCACCATAATTACATCTGATTATCATATGGAAAGATCTGAATTAATTTTTAAATGGGTTTTGGGAGATACGTATAAACTAAATACAATTTCTATTGCCAGCGAGTTTGACGATAAACATGAAAGAGAGGTTCTGGAAAAAATATTTACAGACTACTTTAAACAATGGCTAATACCGAATATAAAAGCTGGTGATGACACCGCGATTGAAGATTATTTTTATAATGAACATTTAATTTACAGTATGTCTGCAAGAAGTGAAGCTTTGTTTAACGCATGTATGAAAACAGCTGCAATAAAAAGCGGTTATTAGAAACCAGCGACCTGAATAATTCCATTTTCGACCTGCAGGTCAATTGTTGCGTCGCCTGAGTTTAAGGTACCGCTAAAACTATTCTCTGTACTTACCTGATTTTGAAATATAAGATTGTTGGCAATATCAATGGTTCCGTTCAGGATTGAAGCCGTAAATTCGGCGGATGTTGACAAGGGCAGATTGAGGTCAATTGTTCCATTAACAATATTAATTGCGCATAGTCCATCAATAGTAGCGGGTAAATAAACATCACCAAGAACATTACCGTTTACTAAATTAATATCTACGCTGGCATTATGTTTCAGCAATTCAATTTTGCCGTTTGTTAATTCAATTGTTGATTCGCTGAAAGTGCTGTCCAGTGTTATATCCCCATTTATTTGAATAATATTTAACTCCAGATATTTGGGAACTAAAATTTCATAATCTACCTTCAATATTCTTCCGTTGTTTTCCAGTGGCTGCTCTGTTGAAATAGAAATGGTTTCGCCGCCTGGTTCATAGTTAACCCGCAATTCACTCATATAATTTGCTGCATCATTTTCACTTTCGGAATACACACTTTTACTTCCATTAACAACGAACATATTATTATCTGACAGCGCTATTGATATTGAACCATTTATACCGCTGATATTCATTTTCCCCTGGTTGGAAATTGGTCCGCTGAATGAAAAATCTTCAACAAAAGAAAAATTTGTGTTGTCAACAACGGACGTGTTGCCAAAAGGTGTATCACTGCTGCAGAAATTACATAGCATAATGACTGCCAATAGACCGGCGATTTTCATAAATTTAATGATTGAGGTAATAAAGGCCATTGCGAATTCCTAAGTTATTTTAGTTACCTTTTTCTATAATTTTTAAAAGAGAGTTGGCTTTTATATTTTCATTAAGCTCTCTGGCGCCATTTAACAGGGCGTGCTGCTCTAAACCAGCACCTCCAACACCAAAACTTTCAAATGCTTCTTTGAGAGTCATATTTCTTGCTGCTTTTTTTATGCTGATTCTATCGGGTTGCCTGTTTAACATTCTTTTATCACGCAATTCTTTAAAACCGCTTATTGTATTTTGAAATACATTTTTATATTCTTCAAATTTTTCTGACGCTGCATAACCTAAAAAGGAATAAACGTAGTCATTCTTTTTAATAAAACTAGCTATTAATTGAACCTGTCCATTTTGAGTATTTATACTTCCAATAATTTCTTCTGCATCCAGACCATTTACTTTTAAAGAATTACGGGAAGCAACTGTCATTTTAGTTTCATTAATAAAAGTTGCTGCCGCCTGTTCAGCTGTTTCGGCCTGCTCCAATTTAAATATTAAGGCAGCTTGCTGATCCGCAGGCACCATTTGCACCTGGGATGGCAAATTGTTTATTGTCCATCCTGCAGGAGTTGGAAATTGAAATTTTAAAACAGGATGATAAAAAACATTTCCTTCTTCGAAACCCTGCTGCGGATCCGGACCAAAAATGATGCCATCGATCTGCCGTAAATAATCATCCTGTTTTATTTTAAAAGATTTTCCAGGGTATTTTTTTTTCTCTTTTGTTGTCAGTTTTTTAACGGTTACAACGCGCTCACCGGGATCGGGATGCGTGGAAAGAAAGTCAGGTAAAGAATTTGTTCCGGTGCTATGCATTTTATTCAGAACTTTAAAGAAATTAGACATCTCATTTGAATCATAACCAATTTGGGTGGAATAGGCCACGCCTAGTTTATCAGACTGTCGCTCATCATCTCGGCCAAATTTTAGAAACATTAAACCAACAGCTTGCCCGGCTAAACCACCATATTGATCGAATCCTTCAATAAAAACAGAACCCAGACCTAAGCCAATCTGCGCTAACTGTGCTTTGCTTTGCTGTTTTGCGGAGTGTCTTGCTGTTACATGTCCAATCTCATGTCCCATAACTCCAGCTAATTCAGCTTCACTATTTAAGTAGGCCAAAATACCACGAGTTATGTATACATACCCTCCCGGAACAGCAAAAGCATTAATTACTGGGCTATCCATAACTTTAATTTCATAATTCAAATGCGGACGATGGGAAATTTTTGCCATTCTTTGTCCAAGATCGTTTACATATTTTGATATTTTTTCATCGTTATAGACACCATACATTTGACTAATTTGGGGATCATACTTTTTACCCATAGCAACTTCTTCAGACTCGGAAATGAGCATAAATTCTCTTTTCCCGGTTACCGGGTTTACTGCACAACCCGTAAGAATACCAAACAGAATAAAAAGCGAAACGGCTTTCTTCACCATATTTAACTCCGGATTTATAATAATTTTTAAAGGATGGGCTAAACTAATAATTTTAATTGACTCACGCTATAAATTATTGGGATAAAGTCTATATAAAATCATTATTTATAAATGATAACCTGATCACGGCCATTTTCTTTTGCGGCATATAAGGACTTGTCGGCATGATCAATAATTTCTTGTTTGGATTGACATTTTTCAACCGAACATACGCCGGCACTTATTGTAACGTGTATTTTTTGTTCATTTTCAATAATAACAGCAGTCTCTTTCACTATTTTATTAAGTCTATTTATATATAATTCCATTTCTTTTTCATTGATGGAAGCTGAAATAATTGCAAATTCTTCGCCGCCATATCTAAAGGCAAAATCAATACCGGTACGTTTGTTATTATTAAAAATATTTGCAATAACCCTTAAAACAATATCTCCGGCTGTATGACCAAACACATCATTTACTTTTTTAAAGTAATCTAGATCCAGAAGGGCTAAGCAAAAGCTTACTTTTTTTTCCTGCCAACGTTCCCAGTATCTTTCCAAAAAAGAATCAAATGTTCTTCTATTGTATAATTGGGTTAATTTATCTGTTGAAGCTTCTTCACGGTATTTTTCATTTAGATTCAGCAAATCTTCCGTCACTTCAGTTAAAGCACTGAACCTTTCGAATGGCCTATTGATGCGATTGTATCGTCTGTCAATTTTCCGGATATACAATTCCAACTCATCTTTATTAACAGGATAGTCCAGAACATAGTTCACGTGAGAGCGGTTTATTACTTTTTTATAAATATCCAAATTATCAGAGGAGGTAAGCAAAATGCGCTGAGTAACAAGGTTATATTCCATTAACGATCTTAAGAACTCAATGCCGGAATCATCTTCCGGACCCACTGCAGAATAGCCTGCTACTATATCTTCGCCGTTCATCCTGCGCATTATTTCAGCAAAATAACGACCCTTAATAATTTCATAGCTGTTTTTTTTTAATACTTCTTCTAAAACAGACAAATCATATTTAGATTGATGGATAATTATTTTAGAGGAATTTTTTGCCATCTATTTACTCAATTGGCGTTCTTAACTGAAGCCGCGACAAATTCTCTAAATAGCGGATGGGCAGCGCTTAGACGGGATTTTAGTTCGGGGTGGAACTGACAACCAACAAACCAGGGATGGTCTTTTAATTCTATCATTTCTACTAAATTCCCATCAGGTGATAATCCGCTAATTTTCATTCCGGCCATTTCAAATTGCTCTTTATACTTATTATTGAACTCCCAACGATGGCGGTGTCTTTCTGTTATACTGGATTTCCCATATGCAATAAAAGCCTTAGTTCCGTCCTGGATCTCACAGGGATAACTTCCAAGACGCATGGTTCCGCCTTTTTTTGTAACTTTTTTTTGATCTTCCATTAGGTCAATAACTGGATCGGAAGTTTTCTTATTGAACTCCGTACTGTTTGCTTCTGAGTATCCCAAAACATTTCTGGCAAATTCGATACTGGCACATTGCAGCCCCAGGCAAATTCCAAAATATGGAACTTTATTTTCACGTGCATAACGGATTGCTCTTAATTTTCCCTCAATACCGCGCCCGCCAAATCCGCCGGGAACCAATATACCATGGGCATCTTTAAGGAACGTCGTCATGCTGGTCTCATCCACCTCTTCGGCATTAATCCATTTTAAATTAACACGAATGTCATTTTCCATTCCCGCATGAACGAAGGCCTCACTTATACTTTTATAAGCATCCAACAATTCTACATATTTACCACAAATAGCTACATTAACTGTTTTTTCAACACTCTTGTAACGGTTAATCTTTTTCCGAAGAGCGCTTATATCCAGTTTATTTATTTTGAGGTTTAATCTTTTTAAAACCAGCTTATCAAATCCAGACTCCGCATACTGAAGAGGTACTTCATATATTGTTTTTACATCAAGAGCAGTTTTTACCGCCTGCGGGGTAACGTTACAAAAAAGTCCAATTTTTTCTTTTGTACTATCATCTAAAATTCTATCCGTCCGGCAAAGCAATATATCTGCCTGAACCCCAATTTCGCGCAAGCGCATCACAGAATGCTGTGTCGGTTTTGTTTTTAGCTCCTTAGCCGCATCAATAAAAGGAACTAAAGTCAGGTGAACTACCAGTGTATCATCTGGTTTGTTTTGCAGGCGAAATTGACGCAGGGACTCCAGGAAAGGTAAACTTTCAATATCACCAACTGTGCCCCCTATCTCAATTATGACAACATCAGCTTTGGTTTGCTCACCAACCATTTTAATATGACCTTTTATCTCATCGGTAATGTGTGGAATAATCTGCACTGTAGCACCCAAATAATCTCCTCGTCGCTCCTTACGTATTACTTTATCATAAATCTGTCCTGTTGTAGTATTATTTATACGAGACATATTTTCATCGATAAACCGTTCATAATGACCAAGGTCTAGATCGGTTTCCGCACCGTCTTCTGTTACATATACTTCGCCGTGTTGGTAGGGACTCATGGTTCCGGGATCTACATTGATGTAAGGATCCAGTTTAACGATGGTGACTTTGTATCCGCGTTTTTTGAGCAGTAAACCTAATGAAGAACAGGCAATACCTTTCCCTAAAGATGAAACAACCCCACCGGTAAAAAATATATATTTAGTAGACATTTAAGAAAACCTTTATATATGGTGATTAGTCTGATTGTTGAGCATTTCATTAACTTTCTGAAGATCTTCCGACGTATCAACACTAACTGAGTTATAATCTGTAACAATTGTGAAAATTTTATATCCGTTCTCTATAAATCTAAGTTGTTCCAGTCTCTCAATTTGCTCAAGAGAGCTTTCTTTCAATTTTGTAAGCTTTTCTAAACACTTCTTGCGATAGGCATAAATTCCGATGTGTTTATAGAAAATATGCTCATTTAGAATGTTTCCTTTGTTTTTTACATCGCGAAAAAACGGGATCTGCGACCGCGAAAAATATAATGCAAAACCTTTCAGGTCTCTAACTACCTTGACGACATGGGGGCTGTTTAATTCTGATTCCTTATCAATTCTACAAATTGGCGTTGCAATTTCAATTTGCTGATCCTTAAAAACACTAACTAAATCAGCAAGCAATGCAGGGGAAACAAATGGCTCATCCCCTTGAAGATTTACAACAACATCTACATCCTCATTTTTAATTGCTGCATGCACCCGGTCGGTACCCGATGGTAAATCTGGTGCTGTCAGGACTGCTTTCCCATCAAACCCTTTTACAGCATTAAGAACATCGGTATGATCTGTTGCAACTAAAACCTTGTTTATACTTTCAACCTGGGAAGCTTTTTCATATACCCATTGAATCATTGGTTTATCGCCGATTAATGCTAACGGCTTCCCGGGCAGCCGCGAAGATGCAAATCGTGCCGGGATTACACATATTGTCTTCAACGCGAAACAACCTTTGGTACTCTGAAAAACTTATCACTCTTTGCTGGTGCATTTTTCAAGGCTTCCTCCTGAGAAAGTGATTCCTTCTCTATATCATCCCGCATAACATTTATCAGATCCATACTATGAGATAATGGCTCGACTCCTGTAGTGTCAACTTCGTTAAGTTTTTCTACATACTGCAGGATTTGATTTACCTGTTCAAGAAATTTCCCTTTTTCTCCTTCTTTCAATGTTAATCGGGCCAACTCAGCAATTTTTTCCAAATCCTTTAATGAAACAGACATTTTTTCACCTAATTTTCAAATATTGATTTATTAAATCCTGATGATAGTTTTTCTACTTTTTGTATTAACGACTTCCCTCTTACGCCGTCCAATAATGTCGGTTGCCAATAATTGACTTCGATGGGAATGACTGATGGCTTTACATCATTCAAACCATTTATAACAATTTTGAGGACTGCCGTGTCATACGTTACTCTTGAATTTCCCCCAAAAATAAAATTACCCAAAGAGTAAGCAATTATTTTTCCTTTATAAATTTCAATCCCTTGCAACACATGGGGATGATGACCAACAATAATATCCGCTCCATAATCAATTACACTATGGGCGAAAGAAACCTGATTTTCTTCAGGATATTCTGCTTTTTCGATTCCCCAATGAAAATTTACAATAATATAATCAACATCATTCCGATACTTTTCAATATCTTCTTTTATAATGGGCAATTGTCTTAAAGCCGTTCCTGCGGAATCAATTTTTGCAGGATACGAATCGCTGTGTTTATGTGTTCCATAGTAAGCAAAATAAGCAATGCGCAAACCTTTAATATAAAAAATAACCGGATGTCGCGCTTCATTAATATTGCGTCCTGCCCCAATAAATTTAATGTTCTTATCAGAAAGTTTTTCTAAAGTGTCAAATAAGCCTTCCTGACCATAATCGTATATATGATTATTCGCAATTGTAACTATATCAACACCGCCATAGGTAAGGATATCAACATAATCGGGACGTGCTCTAAAATTAAACATCTTCGGCACAGGCGATCCACCTGCTGTCAAAGGGTTTTCCAAATTCACCATCGATATATCAGCATCGGAAAACCAATGCAATTTTTTGAAGGCATGATCAATATTATTATCAACATATTTTTCAAAATAATCTGATAAGGTCACGTCACCCGTGAAGTAAAGTACTATAGAAGAATCTTCATGAGTTTCTTTTCCAATTAGGGATTGGAATAGGAATAGTAGGATAAATAATAATGATTTAAATCTGTCCATAAACAAAAAAGCCCCGATCAAGTCGAGGCTTCAATTTTTAATATTAAATTTTTATTTTTGAACCACCATTGTATTTAAAATTCTATCATCGAAATAATACAATTCGGGATTAAGTGCCTTTCCTTTGTACAGCACTTCGTAATGAACATGGGGAGCAGTAGAAAGACCCGTATTACCAACTTCACCAATTTTTTGACCACGTTTAACGCTTTCACCTTTTCTTACCACATACTTACTCATATGCCCATAACGAGTTTCAAAGCCATATTTATGATCAATTTTGATCATTCTGCCGTATCCCCCTGCATTACCAACAAATTGAATAATTCCATCGGCCGATGCATAAATTGGTGTTCCGCGCGTAGCAGAAAGATCAATGCCATCATGGTGTCTTTTAACTTTTAAAATCGTGTGTTTGCGCATACCAAAACCGCTGGACTTCCTACCCTCAAGAACAGGCTTCAAGGATGGTAAATACTTTAAAGAATCCTGTTTACTGTTAAAAACATCCATCAATTCATTATAACTTGTAAGTTCCAGTTTAACCTCACGTTCCAGTTTGGATAATCTATTCAACTGCTCTCGTAGTCCAATATCATCTTCAAATCCGGATACTTCATCAATCTGGTTATATTCAAACTCAGAGCCCCCGATACCAACATCTCTCACATCTGAACTTAACTGAGAAAGACCAAGGACCGTTCTTAATTCTTCATCGCGCTCAACAATTAACCTAACCTGATTATGGATACTATCAATTTTAGATTTAGCTTCGAGCAACCTGTCCTGTAATACTGCGTTGGTTCTTTGCAGGGTGTTTATTTTTGAATTTTGACTAAAATCAACTAAAAAATCCATACTCATTTTTCCAATTATAGCAAAGCATATTAGAAAAATCACTGAATATGAAAACAATTTGATTCTGGATATTTTAAATTCTTTTACTGCCGAGTTATTTCTCGGTACGAATACTATCCGCGATTCATCCTTCATTTGAAGATTCCTGAGTTTTTAATGTGAGGAACATCACAATTTATAGTCAATCTGACTTGATAAGATATAAAAAATACCATCCTCGATCAAGTAGTGATAATTCCACCTTTGTTTTTTACCCCAAATAATACCTTAATACCTTACTTCTTGAGCTATGACGCAATCGTCTT
>CAVRRG010000048.1:0-9687 GCA_963723365.1 Calditrichota bacterium
ACCAGGAGGTTTAACGCGCGAAAGAGCCGGATTTGAAGTACGTGATGTACACTATACACACTATGGCCGATTGTGCCCTGTTGAAACACCTGAAGGTCCCAATATTGGTCTGATATCCTCTCTTTGTGTTCATGCTAAAATTAATGAATTTGGATTTATTGAAACTCCATATAGAAAAGTGGAAAAAGGTATAGTATCTAAAAATATTGACTTTTTATCTGCTACAGAGGAGGATGATTATACTATTGCGCAGGTGAATGCGCCAATAGATAAAAAAGGAAAATATGTAAGAGATAAAATAAAAGCCCGTTACAAGGGTGATTTTCCCGTTGTCGCTCCAAAGGATGTTGATTTTATGGATGTTGCAACAAACCAAATTGTCTCTCCAGCCGCATCTTTAATTCCCTTTCTTGAGCATGATGATGCAAACCGTGCTTTGATGGGGTCAAATATGCAGCGACAGGCAGTACCATTATTAAATCCGGAATCTCCGATCGTTGGTACAGGTGTTGAAGAAAGAGTTGCTGTTGATTCGGGAAGCCTGATTGTAGCTAATGATAGTGGAATAATTACTTTTGTTGATTCGACAAAGATTGTTATTAAAACTTGATAAACCATCAAAAGCAACCGCCGGGAAAGAGAGACTTCTTCCGGATACGACTGAAATTACCTATGACCTGATGAAATTCAGAAGAACGAATCAGGATACATGTATAAATCAGCGTCCTTTAATCACGGTTGGTCAGCGCGTAAAAAAAGGAGAGATCCTTGCCGATGGTTGTGCCACAGATAATGGTGAATTGGCGCTTGGCCGAAATATTTTAGTGGCTTTTATGCCTTGGATGGGATATAACTTTGAAGATGCCATAATCATGAGTGAGAGGATCGTTCGTGATGATGTTTATACTTCAGTTCATGTTGAAGAATTTGAACTACAGGTACGGGATACAAAACGTGGTGAAGAAGAACTAACCCGAGAAATTCCCAATGTTAGTGAAGAAGCTACAAAGAATCTTGATGAAAATGGAATAATTAGAGTTGGTGCAGAAGTTGCTGCCGGAGATATTATTATTGGAAAAGTAACTCCAAAAGGTGAAACGGATCCAACTCCTGAAGAAAAACTTTTAAAAGCTATTTTTGGTTCATAAAGCTGGAGATGTTAAAGATGCATCTTTAAAAGCTCCTCCCGGAATGAAAGGAGTTGTTGTTCAGACCAGGTTATTCAGCAGAAAGCACAAAGATGCTTCTTCGAAAAAAGAAGAGAAAATAATAGTAGAACGTTTAGAATTAGAAGCTGAAAATAAGCGGGCAGCGTTATTGCTAAGCTTGCGGATCATTTGTCTGATCATTTCACTGGAATGAAATGCGAAGCAATAAAATATGTTGATGGAAAAGTTGCAATAAAAGCTAAATCAAAAATTGACCAGGATACTTTTAGTAAAATTGATGTTCAAAATCTGGATATAAATTCTACCTGGTTTGAAGATGATCCTAAGAACACTTTTGTGCGACAGATCTATGCAGATTATCGCAATGTTATGATGGATATAGAAAATGATCTCAAACGAGAAAAACATAAAGTAATGATCGGTGATGAATTACCACCCGGAATTGTTCAGTTGGCTAAAGTGTATATTGCTGAAAAAAGAAAACTATCTGTTGGTGATAAAATGGCAGGACGACATGGAAATAAAGGTGTTGTCTCAAAAGTGGTTCCAATGGAAGATATGCCATTTCTGAATGATGGAACACCGGTAGATATCGTACTTAATCCATTGGGTGTACCTTCCCGTATGAACCTTGGCCAGATTTTTGAAACCACCCTCGGTTGGGCTGGACATAAACTCGGTAAAAAATATGCCACACCTGTATTTGATGGTGCGTCTATGGATGATATTTTTGTAGAACTCGATGAAGCAGGATTGCCACGCAAAGGTAAAGCTTATCTTTATGATGGTCGTACAGGAGAGAGATTTGATCAGGAGGTTACAGTTGGCATGATTTATATGCTTAAACTGTCCCACCTTGTTGATGATAAAATTCATGCCCGGTCAATAGGACCATATTCACTGATTACTCAGCAGCCGCTTGGCGGTAAAGCTCAGTTTGGTGGTCAGCGATTTGGGGAGATGGAGGTTTGGGCCCTTGAGGCATATGGAGCGGCATACACACTGCAGGAAATATTGACTGTTAAAAGTGATGATGTTACTGGTCGTTCCAAAACATATGAGGCAATTGTAAAAGGTGAAAATCTTCCAGATCCCGGTACACCGGAATCTTTTAATGTTCTGGTTAGGGAGTTACAGGGTCTTGGTCTTAAAGTAAGATTAGACTGAACAATAGTCATCAATAATTTTTAGAAAAAAGGAGCATTGCTTTGCAAATAAAAAGAAGCCCCAACAAATTCAATAAAATAATTATTGGTCTTGCTTCACCAAATGATATTCTTGAACAATCTCTTGGTGAAGTAACAAAGCCGGAAACAATTAATTACAGATCTTTTAAACCGGAAAAAGATGGTTTGTTTTGTGAAAAAATATTCGGACCGGTAAAAGATTGGGAATGTCATTGTGGAAAATATAAAAGAATTCGCTACAAAGGTATTATTTGTGATCGTTGTGGAGTGGAAGTAACTCAGAAAAGTGTTCGTCGCGAACGCATGGGTCATATTTCTCTGGCAGTTCCTGTTGTACATATTTGGTTTTTCCGATCACTGCCTACCAAAATCGGCTATCTTTTAGATATTTCACCAAAGGATTTGGAAAGAATTATTTATTATGAAAGTTATGTTGTTGTTAATCCTGGTAAAAGTGAGTTAAAATTCAAAGAACTTATTAATGAAGAAGAATATTTTAACCAGATGGATGCTCATGGTGATGTAAATGACGAATTAACGGATGATGATCCCGATAAATTTATTGCAAAAATTGGTGGTGAAGGTATTCATCAATTGTTGAAAATGATTGATATTGAAGATACGGCTTATAACTTAAGGCATAGGGTTAAAACAGAAACATCAGAGCAAAAAAGACTGGAAGCTTTAAAACGTTTAAAAGTTGTTGAGGCCTTTAGAAAAAGAGAAAAAAATACAGAATATCGAAACAGTCCTGAATGGATGGTGCTGGATGTTATTCCTGTTATTCCACCAGAGTTACGTCCTCTTGTTCCTCTTGAAGGTGGACGATTTGCGACAAGTGATTTAAACGATTTATATCGCAGGGTTATTATTCGAAATAATCGGCTTAAAAAACTGCTTGAAATTAAAGCACCGGAAGTAATTTTAAGAAATGAAAAAAGAATGTTACAGGAATCAGTTGATTCATCTGTTTGATAATTCTAAAAGAGCCGCTGCAATGCGCTCTGATGGAGACAGACCACTAAAATCTCTTTCTGATATGCTAAAAGGAAAACAAGGTCGTTTCCGTCAAAATCTTCTTGGTAAACGGGTTGACTATTCAGGTCGTTCTGTTATTGTTGTTGGTCCTGAACTGAAACTTACATGAATGTGGTTTTCCAAAAGATATGGCAATTGAATTGTTTAAGCCATTTATTATTCGTAAACTTGTTGAAAGACGATATGTTAAAACGGTAAAAAGTGCCAAAAAATTAGTTGAAAGACGCGGACCTGAAGTATGGGATATTCTGGAGGAAATTATTGAGGATCATCCGGTTCTGTTAAACAGAGCACCAACTCTGCATAGATTGGGTATTCAGGCATTTCAGCCGGTTTTAATTGAAGGAAAAGCTATTAGAATTCATCCATTGGTTTGTGCAGCATTTAATGCTGACTTTGATGGTGATCAGATGGCTGTGCATATTCCTTTATCTTATGAAGCGCAGGTTGAAACAAAAATTTTGATGCTTGCAAGTCATAATATTCTCTCTCCTGCAAATGGCAAACCTATAACTGTTCCTAGTCAGGATATTGTTCTAGGATGTTATTATCTAACCAAAGATGATGCCGGAGGCAATGGTGAAGGAATGATTTTTTCTTCTACCAAAGAAGTTATTTCAGCTTATAATGCAGAGAAAGTTGGTTTGCATGCCCAAATAAAAGTTCGTTATAATGGTGAGCTTATTGAAACAACAACAGGCAGGGTTATATTCAACGAAATCGTTCCGGATGAAATTGGTTTTATTAATGAAATTCTATCAAAAAAATCAATTTCGGAAATCATATCGTTAACACATAGAGAATGCGGCAATAAAAGAACAGCGCAATTTCTTGATGATCTAAAGCAATTAGGTTTTACCTATGCCATGCAATCTGGCGCTTCGGTTGGACTTTCTGATATTATGATTCCTGAAGAAAAATTTGAAATGATTAAAGATTCACAAATTGAAGTTGATGAGATTATCTCGCAGTACGAACAGGGATTATTACTGATGGCGAACGTTATAATAAAATTATTGATATTTGGACACGCACAACTTCTATGGTGGCTGAAACAATGTTTAGAAAAATCAAAACAAATCGCCATGGATTTAATCCTTTGTATATGATGTCAGATTCTGGTGCTCGGGGAAGTAAGGAGCAGATTCGACAGTTTGCCGGAATGCGTGGTTTGATGGCAAAACCTCAAAAATCATTAACAGGTCAAACGGGTGAAATTATCGAAAATCCAATTACGGCAAACTTCGTAGAAGGATTATCTGTTATCGAATATTTCATTTCAACACACGGTGCACGTAAAGGTTTAGCTGATACAGCATTAAAAACAGCCGATGCCGGTTACTTAACAAGGCGTTTAGTTGATGTGGCCCAGGATGTAATTAGTTACCGAAGAGGATTGTGGAACTATTCTTGGGTCTTGATGTTTCAGATCTTAAAGAAGGTGAAGAAATTATTGAACCATTATCTGAACGTGTATTAGGACGCGTTGCCGCGGCAAACCTGATTGATCCTGAAACGGATGAAATTATATGCAAACGTAACCAGATGATAGATGAGGAAACTGCTCAAATAATACATACTTCTCTGATTACCATTGTTCGTGTTAGATCAGAATTAACATGTGAAACGCGTCAGGGAATATGTGCCATGTGTTATGGTAGAAATCTCGCATCCGGGAATTTGGTTGAAAAAGGAGAAGCTGTTGGTGTTATGGCTGCCCAAAGTATTGGTGAGCCGGGTACTCAGTTGACGCTTAGAACTTTCCATATTGGTGGTACTGCAGCACATATTGCCTCAGAATCAACTGTTGAATCAAGGGCTGATGGAAGTGTGCAATTGGTTAATATAAAAACTGTCCTCAACAAAGACAAAGAAGAGATCCTGATCGGCAGGAACGGTAAAATTGAAATTTTGGATTCCGACAACAGGCCTATTGCGACTTATAATGCACCTTATGGAGCTATTTTACATGTTAAGGAAAAAGCAAAGATTAAAACCGGTGATGTTCTTTTTGATTGGGATCCTTATTCTTCAGTAATTGTAGCTGATAAATCAGGTTCGATTGAGTTTAAAGACTTAATTGAAAATCTTACTTATCGCGAAGAAATGGATGAGCAGACAGGACGTAGACAAAGAGTTGTTGTTGAATCAAAAAATAAAAATCTTAATCCCGGTATTCACATATTGGAAAAAAATGGTGATAGAATAAGCCAGTTTATTATTCCGGTTAAATCATTTCTGCAGCTAAAAGATAAAGCAAGAAGTTATGCAGGTGATATCCTGGTAAAAATTCCCCGTGAAATTGGAAAAACTAGGGATATTACAGGTGGTCTTCCGCGGGTGGCTGAATTATTTGAAGCACGTCAGCCGAAAGAAAGAGCTGTTGTGAGTGAAATTGACGGTTATGTTAAGTTTGGGGCTATTAAGACGAGGTGTACGGGAATTAATAGTTGAGTCTGATCTGGAAAATAAAAAATACAACGCTTCTCATGGAGCTCATATTCTTGTTCATGAGAATGATTTCGTTGAAGCTGGTGAAAGACTAACTGATGGTGCAATCTCTCCTGATGATATCCTAAGCATTAAAGGACCAGGCAAAGTGCAGGAATATCTCGTTAACGAAATCCAGGAAGTTTATCGTCTGCAAGGTGTAAAAATAAATGATAAACATATTGGAATTATTGTGCGTCAAATGCTTCAGAAGGTCAGAATTACTGACTCTGGTGATACCAGGTTCCTTGACGGAGACCAGGCCCACAGAAGTGATTTCTTTGTGGAAAACCTAAGCGTATCCAACAAAATTGTTATTGAAAAAGCTGGTGATTCTCTGTTCAGAGAAGGTCAGTTATCGGATAAGAAGACAGCGGATGCTATCAATAAAGATCTTAAAAAATCTAAAAAAGAGGTTGTAAAATACAGACCTGCTAAACCTGCAAGTTTCAACCCTTTGCTGTTAGGTATTACACAGGCTTCTTTAACAACAAAAAGCTTTATTTCGGCCGCTTCTTTCCAGGAGACAACCCAGGTTCTGACTGACGCTGCTACTGCTGGCAAAGAAGATTCACTTATCGGCTTGAAAGAGAATGTAATTATGGGACATCTGATACCGGCTGGAACGGGTTTGAGTCGTTATGATGACATGCGCATGGAGTTTGATGAGGAAGAAATAGAAGAAGAAGTTTTTGAGGAAAATGAGGCTCAGGAAGAAACTGAAAAAAGTGAATAGAATATATTGAACAAAGAAGTTTAATTTCATATATTACTCTTCTGCAACATTTTGGAGGAAAAAGAATTGCCAACGATTAATCAGCTTATTCGGAAGGGCAGAAAAAGCATTGTCAAGAAGAACAAAGCACCGGCACTTGGGGCTTGTCCTCAAAAAAGAGGTGTATGTACGAGGGTTTATACTACTACACCAAAAAAACCAAATTCCGCATTTCGAAAAGTGGCTCGTGTGCGTTTGACAAATGCAATTGAAGTTACTGCATATATCCCGGGTGAAGGGCATAACTTGCAGGAACACTCGATTGTATTAATCCGTGGTGGTCGTGTTAAAGATTTGCCGGGTGTTCGTTATCATATTGTTCGCGGAACGCTTGATACAAGCGGTGTAGAAGATCGTACGCAAAGCAGATCAAAATACGGAACCAAAAAAGCAAAATCTTAAGTGATGAATATTTGGAGTTATTATGCCAAGAAGAAGAAGGCCACAAAAAAGAAAAATATTACCAGATCCAAAATATAAAGATTTGATTGTTGCAAAATTTATTAATGGCTTGATGTATGATGGTAAAAAAAGTATTGCGGAAAAATTTTTTATGATGCAATGGATATTGTTGAGGACAAAGTTAAAGAAGATCCCTATAGATGTTTTTAAAAAAGCAATGGAAAATGTAGCACCTATATTAGAAGTAAAATCGCGACGAGTTGGTGGGGCAACCTATCAGGTTCCTATTGAAGTTCGTGATAATCGAAAGCAAGCTCTGGCAATTCGATGGCTGATTAGATATTCACGTCTTCGTAATGAAAAAACTATGGCTGAAAGATTAGCTAGTAGAGTTTATGGCTGCATTTAAAAATGAAGGTGCAAGCATTAAAAAAAGAGAAGATACTCATAAAATGGCAGAGGCAAATAAAGCCTTTGCTCATTTTAGATGGTAATGGAGTTTTTTGTTTAATATGGCAAGAAAGATAAAATTAGAAAAAATCAGAAATATTGGAATTATGGCTCATATTGATGCCGGTAAAACAACAACAACGGAGCGTATTTTGTATTATACCGGTCGATTGCATCGTATGGGTGAAGTTCATGATGGTGCTGCAACTATGGATTGGATGGAGCAGGAAAAAGAACGTGGTATTACTATTACTAGTCGCTGCTACAACTGCTGCTTGGAAAGATCATATAATCAATATTATTGATACACCCGGTCATGTTGATTTTACGGTTGAAGTTGAACGATCTCTTCGTGTTTTAGATGGTGCGGTTGCACTTTTTTGTGCTGTTGGTGGTGTTGAGCCTCAATCTGAAACAGTGTGGCGTCAGGCTGATAAATATGATGTTCCCCGAATTGCATTTGTTAATAAAATGGATCGAGTTGGTGCTGATTTTTATAATGTTCTCGATATGATTAGGCAACGTTTAGGTGCCAATCCTGTTCCGTTTCAAATACCAATTGGTGAAGGTGATTTGTTTACCGGACTAATTGATTTAGTAAAAATGAAAGCGGTTCTTTATAATGAAGGCACATTGGGAAATCTGTTCGAAGAAGCTGAGATTCCACATGATTTACTTGAGAAAGCACAAGAATATAGAACAATAATCCTTGAAGCGGTTTCTGAATATGATGAAGACCTTATGGTTAAATATCTTAGAAGGTGAAGAAATATCACCAGGATGAGTTGAAAGCTGCTATTCGCAAAGCAACTCTTGATTTAAAAATTACACCTGTTTTTTGCGGATCCGCTTTTAAAAATAAAGGTGTTCAACGCTTATTGGATGCAGTGATTGATTATTTGCCATCTCCATTAGATAAGGGTGATGTTATAGGGGAACATCCCCACAATGGAAAAGAAGATAATTAGAAAACCAGACGATTATGAGCCATTTTCTGCATTAGCTTTTAAAATTATGATGGATCCATTTGTCGGTCGTTTAACATTTTTTAGAGTTTATTCGGGTACAATTAAAGCTGGGTCATATATTTTTAATTCTGTAAGTGGCAAAAAAGAAAGAGTTGGCCGATTACTGCAAATGCATGCAAATAGCCGTGAAGATATTGAAGGCAGTGCACACTGGTGATATTGCTGCCGTAGTTGGTTTAAAAAATACACGAACAGGTGATACGCTTTGTGTTGATTCGAAACAAATAATTCTTGAATCTATGCATTTTCCTGAACCGGTAATTTCTGTTGCTATTGAGCCAAAAACAAAAGCTGATCAGGATAAATTAAGTCAATCACTTGTAAAATTGAGTGATGAAGATCCAACATTTCATGTACGAACTGATGAAGATACCGGTCAAACTATTATTAGTGGTATGGGCGAGATTACATCTTGAAATTATTGTTGATCGTATGCTCCGGGAATTTAAAGTTGGTGCAAATGTTGGTAGACCACAGGTTTCCTATAAAGAAACAATTACTAAAAAAGTTGAAGCAGAAGGTAAGTTTGTTAGACAATCTGGTGGTCGAGGTCAGTATGGTCATGTTGTTGTTGAAATTGAGCCAAATGAAGTCGGCAAAGGTTTTGAATTTGTTGACAATATTGTTGGTGGTGTTATTCCAAAAGAATATATAATCCTGTTAAGCAGGGTATGGAAGAGGCAATGAAAAATGGTGTTCTTGCCGGTTATCCCGTTGAAGATGTTAAAGTACGTTTATTTGATGGCTCTTTTCATGATGTAGATTCAAATGAAATGGCTTTTAAGGTTGCAGGATCTATGGCATTGCAAAATGGAGCTAAAAAAGCAGATCCTGTTTTACTGGAACCAATGTTTAAAATTGAAGTTGTTGTTCCGGAAGAATATCTGGGTGATGTTATAGGCGATTTAAATTCAAGACGCGGAAAAATTTCCGGAATTATACCAAGAAAAGATGCCCAGGTTGTAAATGCGCATGTTCCACTAAGCGAAATGTTTGGTTATGCAACAGCGCTTAGATCTATAACACAGGGTCGTGCAATTTATACAATGCAGTTTTCACATTATTCAAGTACCGGAAAGTATCGCAAAAGAAATTATTGAAAAATCACAGAGTACAGATAAATAACTGTAGCTGAAGGAGTTTTAAGA
>CAVRRG010000049.1:0-11001 GCA_963723365.1 Calditrichota bacterium
TGGCAAAAGAGAAATTTGACAGAAGTAAGCCCCACGTAAATATCGGAACGATAGGACACGTGGATCATGGTAAGACAACTTTGACAGCAGCTATTACGCAGGTATTAGCAAAAAAAGGATTATCAGCGGAGCGCAGTTTTGACAGTATAGACAATGCTCCTGAAGAGCGTGAGCGTGGTATAACAATAGCCACAGCACACGTTGAGTACAGTACAGAAAAAAGACACTATGCGCACGTAGATTGTCCGGGTCACGCTGATTATGTAAAGAATATGATAACCGGTGCGGCGCAGATGGATGGAGCTATTTTGGTAGTAAGTGCAGCCGATGGTCCCATGCCTCAGACACGTGAGCACGTTCTGTTGGCTCGCCAGGTAAACGTACCTTATATCGTAGTATTTATGAATAAAGTAGACCAGGTAGATGATCCTGAGTTATTGGAACTGGTAGAACTGGAATTAAGAGAGCTATTGTCCGCTTATGAATTCCCCGGCGATGATATTCCGATAATAATGGGTAGTGCATTAAATGCTTTAAATGATCCCAATGGCGAAGCCGCAGATAAGATTATGGAATTAATGGATGCAGTAGACAGTTACATTCCGACGCCTAAGCGCGATATAGACAAGCCATTTTTAATGCCGGTTGAGGATGTATTTTCAATAACCGGTCGTGGTACAGTAGGAACCGGCCGTATAGAACGTGGTGTTGTAAATGTTGGTGAAGAAGTAGAGATGATCGGTCTTGGTGTTAACCGTAAGATCGTTGTAACGGGTGTAGAGATGTTCCGTAAGCTACTTGATCGCGGTGAAGCCGGTGACAACGTAGGATTGTTGCTTCGTGGTGTTGATAAAGAAGAAATTGAAAGAGGTATGGTATTGGCCAAAGCGGGCAGTATCACCCCTCACACAAAATTCAAAGGTGAAGTGTACGTACTTGAATAAAGATGAAGGTGGTCGTCATACACCATTTTTTGATGGTTATCGTCCACAGTTTTATTTCCGTACAACAGATGTAACCGGTTCCATAAAGCTGCCCAAGGGTGTGGAGATGGTTATGCCTGGAGATAACATCACCGTTGAAGTTGAATTAGGCAAAGAAATAGCGATGGAAAAGGAATTGCGTTTTGCAATTCGTGAAGGTGGCCGTACAGTGGGCGCCGGAGTTGTCGCGGAGATTATTGAGTAAGGAATAGAAAAGTGGCCAATCAAAACATACGCATTAGGTTAAAAGCTTACGATCATAATCTGATAGATAAATCTACGGATAAAATCATCAGAACGGCAAGGTCTACCGGTGCAGCTATTTCTGGGCCGATACCGTTGCCAACGGATCGTACGGTTTATACAGTCTTAAGAAGTCCTCATGTTGATAAAAAATCGCGCGAGCAATTTGAGACCCGTATTCATAAAAGATTAATTGATATTTTAAATGCAACCGGCAAAACAGTTGATGCTCTAATGAAGCTGGAATTGCCAGCTGGTGTTGATATTGAAATCAAAACCTGATAAAAGATTGATTTGGAGATTGTAATGCAAGGTTTATTAGGAATAAAAAAAGGAATGACCCAGGTTTTTGACCCGGATGGGTTGGTTGTTCCTGTAACAATAGTAAAAGCGGGTCCCTGTTATATTACCCAAATTAAAAACACTGAAAAAGATGGCTATAACAGTGTTCAGCTTGCCTTTGATGATAAAAAAGAAAAAAGAACGTCTAAAGCTGAAAAAGGCCACTTTGCAAAAGCTAATGTTACACCTAAAAGAATAGTAAAAGAATTTACCTTCTCTGATTACGATAAACTAGAATTGGGAGCAGAATTAAAAGCAGATAGCTTCGAAGCAGGTGACCTGGTTAGAATAACCGGAATTTCTAAAGGTAAAGGATTCCAGGGAGTTGTTAAACGCTACAATTTCGCAGGTGGCCAAACAACGCATGGTCAATCCGATAGAAGAAGAGCTCCGGGGTCAATTGGACAGGGCTCCACACCCTCAAGAGTATATAAAGGAATTAAAATGGGTGGGCGCATGGGTACGGATAGAATCACTCTTGATAATGTTGAAATAGTAAAAGTTGATGCTGAAAACGGATTGCTTTATTTACGTGGATCAATTCCCGGATCTAAAAATTCAGTTTTAGAGATAAGTAATTAGATAATTGGAAATTAAAAAATGAATTTACCCATATATAGTAAAGACGGTAAAAAAACAACAAAAAATGCAGAGTTAAACGATTCTGTTTTTAAGTGCGAAGTTAATGAGCATGTAGTTTGGCTGGATGTGAAGGCACTTCAGGCCAATAAACGCCAGGGAACGCACTCTACAAAAGGCAGATCATATGTAAGAGGCGGTGGTCGCAAACCTTTTAAGCAAAAAGGAACAGGTAGAGCTCGTCAGGGTACTATCCGTGCTCCGCATCATGTTGGTGGCGGGAGAGTATTCGGGCCTTCTCCAAGAGATTATTTTCAAAAGGTGAATAAGAAAGTTAAAATTTTAGCGCGTAAATCGGCATTGTCAGATAAAGTAAACAACAAATCCTTGTTTATTATTCAGGATTTTGATTTCGACGCTCCAAAAACAAAAGAAGTAAAAAGCTTATTGGCATCTTTAGAGTTGGATTCGAAAAAAGTATTGATTCTCACATCTGAATATGCACCTTATGTCTATAAATCTGCTACAAATGTATACAATTTAAATGTAAAGCAGGATGTTACTTTCTCTACTTATGATTTATTAAAAGCCAGTGCAGTTGTTATTCAGGAAGGCGCATTAAAAAAAATTAATGAGGTATTGGGCTAATGAAAACAAGAGCTATATTAATCAAACCGCTTTATACCGAGAAGATGGCAATTCAACAGGAAGCAGCTAACAAATACGCTTTTCATGTAGAGAATCAAGCCAATAAAATCGAAATCAAAAAAGCTGTAGAGAAAAAATTTGAAGTAAAAGTAAAATCTGTTCAAACAATGAATGTTTCCGGCAAAATGAAACAACAAATGACCAAACAAGGGCGTTTTACGGGTCGCCGACCAAGCTGGAAAAAGGCAATTGTAACTTTGGAAGCTGATTATAAACTTGAATTGTTTGATAATGCTTAAGATTTTCGGAGAAATTTAAATGGGTATAAAAAGTTTCAAACCAATCACACCGGGCCAGAGATTTAAGACGGTAAGTGACTTTAACCAGGTAACAACCGATAAACCTGAAAAGTCCTTGCTTGCGCCTGTAACAAAAAGTGGCGGCAGAAATAGCTATGGACGGATCACTGCCAGGCATTTGGGCGGTGGACACAAAAGAAGATATAGAATAATCGATTTTAAAAGAAACAAATTTGGAATATCTGCAAAAGTTGAAACCATTGAATATGATCCGAACAGGACAGCACGTATTGCTCTTTTGGTCTACGCTGACGGTGAAAAAAGATATATACTTGCGCCGGATAAATTAAAAGTAGGTGATATTATTCAATCTGGTGAAAAAGCAGAAATTAAAGATGGAAATACGCTTCCATTGGAAAAAATACCCATTGGTTTAATGATTCATGCCATCGAAATGAAGCCTTTAAAAGGTGCTCAGATGGCGCGCAGTGCCGGAACGGCAGCTCAGTTAATGGCCAAAGAAGGAAAATACGCAATGATTAAGCTACCTTCGGGTGAGGTAAGAAGAGTGCCGGTTAATTGTTATGCAACAATCGGCGTGGTTTCAAACATTGATCATATGAATATTTCAATTGGTAAAGCAGGACGTTCTCGCTGGTTGGGTAAAAGACCAAATGTTCGCGGAGTTGCCATGAATCCTGTTGATCACCCAATGGGTGGTGGTGAAGGAAGAACATCAGGTGGACGTCATCCCTGTTCTCCCTGGGGTCAGTTAGCCAAAGGGCTTAAAACGCGAAAGAAGAATAAACCTTCTAACGCACTTATTGTAAAAAGGCGCACTAAATAAGGAGTATTTATGGCACGGTCTGTAAAAAAAGGGCCTTTTATAGATTTGAATCTTGAAGGTAAGATTCAAAAGTTAAATGAAGAAAATAAAAAAGTTGTTGTAAAAACCTGGGCCAGGCGCTGTACCATACCACCTGATTTTGTGGGTCATACAGTCGCTGTTCATAATGGAATAAAATTTATTCCGGTTTACGTGTCAGAAAATATGGTAGGTCATAAGTTAGGCGAATTTGCTCCAACCAGAACATTTCGCGGCCATGGCGGTAAGCTGGCCGAAAGAATGACAAAGATAAAGTAGATAAAGGGCTTATAAAATGCAGGCAGTAGCACGCACAAGATTTGTTAGAATGTCACCTTTTAAAATGCGCAGAGTGTTGGATTCGGTAAGAGGTAAAACAGTGCAGGAAGCTCTGGACACATTACATTTTACCCGTAAAAATGCAGCAGAACCTATTTATAAAACAATTCATACTGCCTTTTCAAATCTGGCTAACCAGGAAGAAGAAGAGCGTTTTAGTATGAGTGATGTTATCATAAAGACGGCTTTTGTAGATGATGGGCCAACCATTAAAAGGTTTCGCCCAATGTCTATGGGAAGAGCAGGAAAAATAAGAAAAAGAACTTCTCACATTACCGTGATCGTTGAATTATAAGGTATTTTTAGGAGTTTATTTTGGGACAAAAAGTAAATCCCGTTGGTTTAAGGCTGGGAATAATTAAATCCTGGAACAGTAGTTGGTTTGATGAAAAAAATTTTGCGCAAAAGCTGGAAGAGGATCTTGCGTTTACGTAAATATATAAAAACCCGTTTAAGTAAAGCTGCTGTATCAAAAATTGAAATCGAAAGAACAGCAAAAAGAGTAATTTTAACTATTCATACTGCCCGTCCTGGAATTGTAATTGGTAAAAAGGGTGCTGAAGTAGATAAGCTACGTGAAGAATTAAAAGCACTTAACCGGTAAAGAAGTTCAAATCAATATTCATGAAATTAAAAAACCAGAATTGGATGCATATCTGGTTGCTGAAAATATTGCACGTCAGTTAGCAGGTAAAGTAAGTTTCAGACGAGCAATGAAAAAAGCCATAACTTCAACAATGCGTCTTGGAGCAGAAGGCATTAAAATTATGTGTGGTGGACGCTTGGTGGAGCGGAAATGGCACGCCAGGAGCAGTATAAAGAAGGTCGAATCCCACTTCATACATTAAGAGCAGATATTGATTATGCAACATACACTTCGCATACAACATATGGTGCAATCGGTGTAAAAGTTTGGATTTTTAATGGCGAAGTAATCGGAAAAGTATAAGAGTTAGAGAGCGGTTCAGGAGAATAAACATGTTAATGCCCAAAAGAGTCAAATATCGTAAAAAACAACGTGGAAAAATGAAAGGTAATGCCCAACGCGGTAGTTCCATATTGCTTTTGGTACTTATGGACTTAAAAGCAATGGAATCAGGGTGGATCACCAGTCGCCAAATAGAAGCAACCCGTATCGCTATTACAAGACATATTAAAAGAGGTGGAAAGGTTTGGATTAGAATTTTTCCAGATAAACCGGTTACAAAAAAACCAGCAGAAACGCGCATGGGAAAAGGAAAAGGTTCACCTGAATATTGGGTAGCGGTTGTCAGATCCGGGACGCATAATGTTTGAATTGGAAGGGGTGCCTTTTGATGTAGCAAAAGAGGCCATGCGTCTTGCTTCTCATAAAATGCCTATTAAAACGAAATTTGTACATACTGAAATGTAAAATCGGGTAATTATGAAGTCAGAAGAAAATTATAAAGACCTTTCGATTGAAGAGTTAAATGAAAAAATGGTTGAACGAGCTGAAGAACTTGAGAATTTAAAGCTTCAACAATCTACTCAGCAACTTACAAATCCGTTAAGGATTCGATTTATTCGCAGAGACATTGCACGTTTAAAAACAATTATACATCAACATGAATTGAGTAAGCAGGAAAGTTAATACAAATGAGCACAATACGTAATCTGAGGAAAACACGTACTGGTACGGTTATCAGTGGTAAAATGGATAAAAGCATAACAGTTGCGGTAGTTCGAAAAGTTCAGCATCCTGTTTATGGGAAATTCATAAAAAAAACAGTAAAGCTTCATGCTCATGATGCTGAAAACTCATGCGCACCTGGTGATGTTGTAAAAATTATGGAAACTAAACCGCTTAGCAAAAGCAAGCGCTGGCGCTTAGTGGAAATATTAGAAAAAGCAAAATAAAATTTCTAGGATTAAGAAATGATACAGGAAGAATCAAAATTAAAAGCTGCTGATAATTCTGGAGCTCAAAGAATACAGTGCATAAGAGTTCTGGGAGGTTCAAAGAAAAAATATGCGTCTGTAGGCGATATTATTGTAATAACAGTAAAAACTGCTATCCCCGGCGGAATGGTTAAAAAAGGAACTGTTCATAAAGCGGTTGTGGTTAGAACAAAAAAAGAAATCAAAAGAGCTGATGGTACTTATATCCGGTTTGATGAAAATGCGGCTGTAATTTTGGATGGGCAAGATGAGCCAAGAGGAACGAGAATATTTGGTCCTGTGGCCAGAGAGCTTAGAGAAAAGAAGTTCATGAAAATTTTATCTTTAGCACCAGAAGTACTTTAAGGATTGAGAAATGAAGATTATTAAAAACGATACAGTTAAGGTTATTAAAGGCAAATACAACGGCAAAGTCGGGAAAGTATTAATGGTAATTCCTGATGTTGAAAAACTTATCGTAGAAGGTGTTAATATAGTTAAGCGTCATACGAAACCTTCTCAAAAAAACCCACAAGGTGGTATTCTTGAGAAAGAGGCTCCAATTCATGTCTCAAAGGTTATGTATTACTCTACTAAATTTAATATCCCGACAAGAATAGGATATAAGTTTTTAGATGATGGTTCAAAAGTCAGATACTGTAAACATCCTGATTGTCAGGGCGAAGTTATTAATTAATATGTGGATTTGATGAGGAAATAATGTCAACGTACGTTCCAAGATTAGCAAAAAAATATAAGGAAGAAGTAATTCCTTATTTACAAAAAAAATTTGGATATAAAAATATTAACCAGGTTCCTAAACTGCAAAAAATCAGTTTAAATATGGGTGTTGGTGAAGCCGTACAGGATTCTAAAAATTTAGAAGCAGCCGTTAATGATTTAGCTATAATCGGTGGTCAAAAACCTGCTGTAAGGGCGGCCCGGAAATCTATTTCAAATTTTAAATTAAGACAGGGAATGAAAGTCGGTTGTATGACAACATTACGTTCTAAAATGATGTACGAATTTCTTGACAGATTTATCTCTGTTGCTGTCCCCCGTGTTCGTGATTTTAGAGGATATTCTGATAAGTCTTTTGATGGACGTGGAAATTATTCAATGGGAGTGCGCGAGCAGATTATTTTCCCTGAAATAAATGTTGATAAAATTGATAAAATTCGTGGCTTAGACATTACATTTGTTACTACAGCTAATACAGATGAAGAAGCATATGAATTGTTGCAGGCGATGGGTTTTCCATTTAAAAAATCAGTTAACTAGCACGTGAGGAAATAGTGGCTAAGAAGTGTTTAGTTGTTAAAGCAAAAAGAACTCAAAAATTTAAAGTACGCGAGTATAACCGTTGTAACAGGTGTGGTCGTCCAAGAGCATATATGCGTAAATTCGGAATGTGTAGAATCTGTTTTCGTCAATTGTCTCTTCAGGGTGAAATACCTGGTATTACAAAAGCAAGCTGGTAGTAGCGGAGGAATTTGAAATATGTCAATGTCTGATCCAATAGCAGATTATTTAACACGTGTTAGAAACGGGTTACATGCAAAAAAGAAGTACGTAGATATACCTGCGTCAAACATTAAAAGAAAAATGTCAAGAATCCTTTTAGATCAGGGATTTGTTAAAAAGTATATCATTATTGATGATGGTGGACAGGGTATAATTAGAATCTGGCTAAAATATGACGATCTTGGCAAGCCAGTGATACACAGTATTAAAAGAATTAGTACACCTGGAAGAAGAAGGTATGTAGCGGTTGATGAATTACCCAGGGTAAAAAATAATCTTGGAATTTCAATTATGACAACCCCCAAAGGAATTATCACTGCCAGAGAAGCAAAAAGACAAAATGTTGGTGGTGAAGTACTTTGCGAGGTTTGGTAGAATAACTAAGGAATTAAAGTGTCACGTATTGGAAAAATACCGGTAGATATTCCGGCAAATACAAATATAAATTTAGCAAATAACTTTCTTGTTGTTAAAGGTCCCAAAGGGGAGCTTAGCAAGCAATTTCATTCTAATATGAATATTGAGCAAAAAGAAAACACTATTGTTGTAACCAGACCAAATGATAGCAAGCAAAATCGTAGTTTACATGGTTTAACAAGAGCTTTAATAGCTAATATGGTCACTGGAGTAAACGATGGATACAGTAAAAAGCTTGAAATTGTAGGTGTTGGCTATAAAGCAGAGATGAAAGGTAAAAACCTTCTATTAACCATTGGCTATTCGCATACTATTGTAATTGCTGTGCCGGATACAATCACTATAGCAACGGCAACACCAACTGAAATAGAAATTTCAGGTATAGATAAAGAGCTCGTTGGAAAAATCACATCCAAAATAAGGAGCTTTCGCAAGCCTGAGCCATATAAAGGCAAAGGTATCAAGTATGTTGGTGAATACGTTCGTCGTAAAGCTGGTAAAACAGCCGGAAAATAATTTTAGGAACTAAAAATGCGGAATAATAAAAAAATATTTGGAACATCTGACAGGCCTAGACTTGTAGTATACAGAAGTTTAAAATATATGCATGCACAATTAGTTGATGATACAAAGAATTCGGTAATTCTTGGTCTAACGAATAACAGTACAGCTGTCAAAGCAGCTTTGAAAGCTGCAAAAACAAAAACAGAAGCTGCAAAAATAATTGGAAAGACATTAGCTGAAAAAGCTAAAAAGAAAAAAGTAAAAAGTGTTGTTTTTGATAGAAACGGGTACATTTATCACGGCCGCGTGAAAGCTCTTGCAGATGGTGCAAGAGAGGGCGGACTTGAGTTCTAAATAGGAGAATTGAAGTGCTGGAAAGAATTAATCCAGGTGAATTGGAAATAAAGGAAAAAGTCGTTTACATCAATCGCGTTGCCAAAGTATTAAAAGGTGGAAGAAGATTCTCATTTAATGCTATTGTTGTTGTTGGCGATGGAAGTGGTGTTATTGGATTAGGCCTTGGAAAAGCTGGTGAAGTGATAAATGCAATTTCTAAAGCTACGGATCAGGCTAAGAAGAATCTAGTTCGTGTAGCTTTATTGGATGGCACAATCCCTTATCCTGTAAATGCAAAATTTGGAGCAGCAAAAGTAATGTTAAGACCTGCTTCTGCTAGGTACAGGTGTTATTGCAGGTGGTCCTGTGAGGGCAATTTGTGAAATGGCAGGAGTACAAAATATTTTAACAAAATCAAATGGTTCCTCTAACCCGCATAATCTTAGTAAAGCAACATTTTATGCCCTCAAGAATATGGTGAGTGCCGAAACAGTTGCAAAGAACAGGGGCCTTTCAATAAGCCAATTGTTCAACGGATAAGAGATTATAAGGAATATTCTGATGGCACAAAAAGAAACCCAAGTTAAAATTACCCAAATCAAAAGTTCTATTGGGTATAATATTAAACAGAAGTTGACATTAGAAGCCCTGGGGCTTCGTAAAATAAATCATTCCGTCGTAAAAAGTAATAGTGCTCAAATACAGGGAATGGTCAAAAAAGTACAACACCTGGTTGTTGTTGAAGAAGCTAAGTAAAAAACGGAAAAATTATGGATTTAAGTACTTTAAAACCTAATAAAGGTTCTACAAAAAAGACCAAAAGACGCGGACGTGGTGAAGGATCTGGTCTTGGCGTAACAGCCGGCCGCGGCCATAAAGGTTATGGATCGAGAGCAGGCAGTAAAAAGAGAGCATGGTTTGAAGGTGGACAAATGCCTCTTACAACGCCGGTTGCCGAAATTTGGTTTTACAAATATCAATAAAATAATATTCCAGATTGTAAATGGTGATCTACCTTGGAAGAAGTTGATGATCAAAGAAATTACATCCTGAGGCTTGTTGATTAAGAATCGCTTAGTCAAAAAGAGATCTGCCTGTTAAAGTACTCGGAAGAGGGAGATTACTGAAAAAAATATGACCATTAAAGTTCATGCAGTCAGTAAAACTGCACAAGAAAAGATTGAAAAAGCCGGAGGCTCGGTAACCACTGCTATGATTTTTGAAACATTTCCGAAATATCTTTAAAATTCGCGATCTTGAGAAAACGAATTCTTTTTACGGTAATGATACTTGGAATTAGAACGTATTGGAACCCATATTGTTACTCCGGGAATTGATACCGAAATCTTGGCTGAAGGGGATGAAAAATATTGCACGGAACTCTTTTTGGATTGTATGATTTATTTGCCGGCGGGGCATTTAGTAAGGCAGCCGTATTCGGACTCGGTATTATGCCTTACATCAGTGCGTCGATTATTTTGCAATTGTTGGGTGCTGTCCTTCCCTTTCATTCAGCGGCTTCAAAAAGAAGGTGAGGAAGGTAGAAAAAAAATAACCCAATACACCCGTTACGGAACCCTCTTCATTTCTGGAATGCAGGCATTCGGAGTTGCGGTATTCCTGGAAAGTATCGAAGTGAATGGAGTTAAAGCCGTTATTGATCCCGGTATGGGTTTTCGAATTCTTACAATGATTTCGATGTCCACCGGTACTATTCTGATTATGTGGCTGGGTGAACATATTGATGAGCGGGGAATCGGAAACGGAATCTCACTTATTATTTTTATTGGTATTATTGCGGCCCTGCCTAATGCCTTGATACAGGAATATGAACTATTTGCCAGTGGACAGCGCTTGCTTTTAGCAGAAGGAGCCTTGATAGCACTCGCTTTTGGAATTATTTATGTAGTTGTTCTCTTAAATCAGGGAGTACGCAAAATACCGGTTCAGTATGCAAAAAGAGTTGTTGGACGACGCGTATATGGCGGTGTGAAGCAATACGTAATGTCTGAAGCGCGTCACA
>CAVRRG010000050.1:0-4878 GCA_963723365.1 Calditrichota bacterium
ATTTAATTTCCTCCAAAAAATTTATTTACCAGGCAACGTTCATAAAACATTTTTTACGAGCTCACGACCAGGATTGAACTGGTGACCTCATCCTTACCAAGGATGTGCTCTACCGACTGAGCTACGTGAGCTAAATCTTTTTCATTAAAAAACTTATGGCAACCGGCAAGCCAGCTACTCTTTATAAATTTTAATCAGGCTTACAATTTTTACTGCAGGTTATGTAGAGCGGGAGACCGGACTCGAACCGGCGACCAACAGCTTGGAAGGCTGTGACTCTAGCCAACTGAGTTACTCCCGCTAAAAACGCGGTGCAAACATAACCATTAAATTCTGACTAATTCACTTCTGAGCTGGTGATGGGACTCGAACCCGCAACCTGCTGATTACAAATCAGCTGCTCTGCCAATTGAGCTACACCAGCATTTTTAAAGAGTTGATTAATTTAAGGAATTATTTTTCTATGTCAACACAAATGTGAGGAGAAATATGTTTTTTTCTATTTAATTATTTGACATGCTTATTTTAAAGATTTAAATTCATTGACTTTTTAATAACGAAATCTGTCACAGGAGTGATTAATTTAATGGCACATCATAAGTCAGCAAAAAAGAGAATTAAAACAAACGAGAAATCAAGATCTTATAATAAGCATTTTAAAGTTGAAGCCAGCTCGGTGTTAAAATCTGTGTTAGAAGCCAAGTCACAAAAGGATGGCACTGAACAGATAAATGGTGCCTTTAAGCTTTTAGACCAAATGGTTCATAAAAATATTATTCCCAAGAACAAAGCTGCCAATAAAAAATCTCAATTAAGCAAGCACGTTAATAGCTTAAAAAAGTAGTTTTTTGTTTGATCTTTTCTGCCGCTTATCAAAAAAGCGGCTTTTTTGTTTAAGGACCTTAATTAAAAATTTCTTTATAAACCCGGTCAAAGTTTTTTACAAAAACAAGGTCGATCCCATCATAAACGGCCTTATCAATTTCACTTAAATCTTTCTTATTGTCTTCAGGTATTATCACCTTTTTAATTCCCACACGTTTCGCCGCCAACAGCTTTTCATTTAATCCGCCAATGGCCAGCACTTTGCCCCTTAGCGTTATTTCACCTGTCATGGCAACATCTTTGGGATAAGCTTTTTTGGTAAGAGCAGATAAAATTGCTGTGGTTAAGGTAATTCCCGCAGATGGACCTTCTTTAGGTATTGCCCCTTCAGGAAGGTGAATATGTATTTCGTATTTATTAACAAAATCACTGTTAATTTTATAAGCTCTTGCTTTTGATCTTAAATAACTGATGGCAATTTGTGCCGATTCTTGCATTACCTCACCTAATTTGCCAGTCATGGTAATTTTATCTTTTCCCGGAAGCAGGTTTACTTCGATCGGTAAAACATCCCCGCCATAATTAGTCCACGCTAAGCCGAGTGCCACGCCTTTTTCTCCTGTACTAATAATTTTATTTAATTTAAATTTCTCCTCGCCCAAATATTTATCTAATTCTTTTAAGGTAACATTCACAGAATTTGTTTTTCTTTGTTTTGATAACTCAACAACTACTTTTCGACATATTTTATTTATTTCTCTTTCAAGGTTCCTTACCCCAGCCTCAACTGTATAGCCAGAAATGATTTTTCGTATTGCTGACTCGGCGATAGATAATTCAGATGGGGATAATCCATGATTCTTAATGGCTTTTGGAAAAACATAATCTTTTGCGATGTGTAGTTTTTCCTCATCATGATAACCGGGAAGTTCAATAACTTCCAAACGATCATAAAGGGCATCCGGGATATCATTGGCAGAATTGGCTGTCAGTATAAAAAGAACATTAGAAAGATCGTACTCTATTTCCAGGTAATGATCGATAAAGTGACTGTTCTGTTCAGGATCTAAAACCTCTAATAAGGCAGAAGCGGGATCGCCGCGAAAATCAGAACCAAGTTTATCTATCTCATCGAGCAAAAATACGGGGTTAATTGAACCGACCTTTTTCATGGCCTGAATTATTTTACCCGGCATAGAACCGATATAAGTTCTTCGATGACCTCTAATTTCCGCCTCATCACTAATGCCACCCAGAGAAATCCGGACATATTCACGATTAATTGAGCGTGCGATTGATTTGCCCAAAGAAGTCTTCCCAACTCCGGGAGGTCCAATCAGACAGAGAATACTTCCTTTAATTTTTTTGACCCGATTGAGGGTCGCTATATATTCAATAATTCTTTCTTTTGGCTTTTTTAAACCGTAATGATCTTCATCCAATATTTTCTGAACTTTACTGATTTTTGTTTCATCTTTCGTGTAATTATTCCAGGGTATATCTGCAAACCAATCAAGATAGGTCCGGATTACACCGGATTCCGGTGATAAGGAAGGAATTCTTTCAAAGCGCTTTAGTTCTTCTTCAACTTTTTGTGCAGCATGAGCCGGTAACTCCGCCTTTTTTATGCGATCTTTTAAACTAAATAAATCGCTACCCGCGCTTTCTTCTTCTCCAAGCTCCTCGCGAATAACTCTCAGCTGCTCTTGTAAAAAAAAGTTTCGTTGACCTTTTGCGATTCCTGTATGCACTTTTTCATCAAGGTCGGTCTTTATTGATAAAATATTATTTTCTTTTTTAAGGATTCTAATTAATAAATTAACACGGTCTTTTACTGATTCTTTTTGCAGTATCTCCTGTTTAACGTTAACCGGGATATCCAGGTAAGTGGCAATAAAATCAGTTACCTTGGACATTTCGATTAGCTGGTTAAAGGTAAACAAAACCTCTTCCGGTAGCTCCGTATTTAGTTTAATATATTCTTTGAAAAGTCCTTCAACCTGCCTTTTTTTAGCTTCACTTTGATTATTTTTACTGTAAACAGGCTCCATAATATTAAGAGTGGCTTTTATTCCATTTGAATAGGTCCGATATTTTTTAACTTTGCCCCCTGCAACACCTTCAACCAGGATTTTCAACAGTCCATTGGGTAATCGAACCATTTGCAGCACACGTGCCACAACACCATATCTATATAAATCTTTTGCAAGTATATCCTCTTTTAAAGCGTCTTTTTGTGTTACTAAAAATAAAACCTTTTCTTTATCCATTACCGATTCGATTGTTTCCAAAGAAGATTTTCTGCCAACAATTAAAGGAATAACCATGCTGGGAAAAACGACCAGATCTTTTAAAGGTAATACTTTATAATTTGGAAATTTTACTGGTTTTTGATTTTTCATATTCTCTTTTACAAAAAAAGCTGCTCAAAAGTCAGCAAATCTAACTTTTAGAACAGCTTCGAAAATTAATGTTTGTTTTTATTATGCGCTTTGTGTTGACTTTCCATATTGGTAGAATGGTTTAGCTCCATTTTTAACAACATCTGCTGTTATTGTAACTGATTTTAAATTTGGCATTGTGGGAATATCATACATTATTTCCAACATAGTCTCTTCTAAAATTGAGCGCAGTGAACGTGCTCCAGTTTTAGATTCTAATGCCTTTTTCACGATTTCCTTTAATGCCTCTTCATGAAAGCTAAGTTCTACATTTTCTAATTCAATTAGTTTCTTATATTGTTTTATCAGAGCATTTTTCGGTTTTGTTAATACGTTAAGCATCGATACCTCATCTAACTCGTTTAATGGCGATAAAACCGGCAGGCGCCCTATCATTTCAGGGATGAGGCCGTATTGAATTAAATCTTCGGACTGCACCTGGGCGTATAGCTCACTTTTTGTGAACTTATGTCCGGACACAACGTCCTGTTCAAAACCAATATTTTTCTCCCCCACTCGTCGGCGAATGATATCTTCCAAACCTTCAAAAGCCCCTCCGCAAATAAAAAGAATATTTGTTGTGTCAATATTAATCAGGTTTTGCTCGGGGTGCTTGCGTCCCCCTTTGGGTGGAATGCTGGAGACCGTGCCTTCAAGAATTTTTAAAATAGCTTGTTGTACACCTTCTCCGGAAACATCACGAGTTATAGAAGGATTACCTGCTTTGCGGGTTATTTTATCAATTTCATCAATATATATAATACCTTGCTGGGTTTTTTCAAGGTTGTAATTTGAGGCCTGGTATAAGCGAACCAGGATATTCTCAACATCTTCACCCACATATCCGGCTTCGGTAAGTACTGTTGCATCAGCAATTGTAAAAGGTACATTCAGGATGCGCGCCAAAGTTCGTGCAAGCAAAGTTTTGCCTGTTCCGGTTGGACCAATCATCAAGATGTTACTTTTCTCAATCTCTACATCACCTGGAGATTGAATCAGATTTATTCTTTTATAATGATTATAAACAGCAACGGAAAGAACCTTCTTGGCTTTGTCCTGACCAATAACATACCTGTCCAGTTCCCTTTTTATATCAGCAGGTGGAAAAGGTGTTTCAGCAAAGGGAGAGCCCGCGTCCTTTTTATGTTTTTCAATAATATCTATGGCACTGTGCACGCAATCGTTACAAATGTGTACATCGGGGCCGGAAATGAGACTTTCCACATCTTCTGCCGAGCGGCCACAAAATGAACATTTATAAGAAGGCATATTCAGGTTTTTTCTGCTCATTTTTTGCTTTTCTCAGAAACAATATCTCTGCTTTCTAATACTTTATCTATAATTCCATATTCCAAAGCTTCGGCAGCATTCATAAAAAAGTTGCGGTCAGTATCTTTTTCTATATCTTTTAATGGCTTGCCCGTAGCGCTGGCCAGTATATCATTCAATACTTTCCTGATTCTAAGTATTTCATTGGCGGCAATTTCAATATCGGAAGCTTGTCCTTCAGCACCACCTAAAGGTTGATGAATCATGATACGCGCATTAGGCAGAGCAAAACGCTTTCCCTTGGCGCCGGCAGCAAGAAGAATCGCTCCCATACTGGCTGCCT
>CAVRRG010000051.1:0-5853 GCA_963723365.1 Calditrichota bacterium
CGCGCAGACACAAATTTACTTATTCGTTATTCACAATGGAAAATGAACAAAGTTGGCAAAATAAGAGTATTAGGTGGTGGTATTAAGTACGAGTTGGAAAATTTATTATCTATAACACCAATACCTGTGGATATCGCTGTTTTGGCAATGTACCAAAAGTATGAAATTGAAGAGTTCCTGGAAGGGGCTGTTTTTAATATTAGTATCACCGCATCCAAAGATTTTGGTATATTGCCGTTGCAGTTGTATGGAGGGGCCGGATTTTTAAATAATATTACAGAAGTGAAAGATCCGGCAAGTGAAACGGATGTTGCCATTTCAATTAGCGGATTAGAAGAAATTAGATTTCAAATTGGGATGAATTATTCATTATTATTTTTAAATTTCAGTATTGAGTATAACTTTGGAGGTTACGAGACCGTAAGTGGCGGTTTCAGAATTATTTTATAGCCTTTAATCAATGATTTAGAGTAGAAAGAGAAAATAATGTCATTAATAAGTATTTTAGCTATAGTCTTCGCTTTTAGCGTTTTAGTTGTGATTCATGAATTGGGTCATTTTTTAGCTGCAAGATGGATGGGTGTGCGTGTTGAAAAATTTTCAATTGGTTTTCCGCCAAAGCTTTTTTCAAAGAAAATAGGAGATACAGAGTACTCTATCTCGGCAATTCCCCTGGGTGGTTATGTAAAAATGTCCGGTTTTATTGATGAAAGTATGGATTCCGAGGCAACCGGGGCTGATTATGAATATAGTTCAAAACCGATTTGGAGGAGAATGATCATTATAACGGCTGGTGTTATAATGAATATTATTCTGGCTGTTTTTATCTATTCAATCTTGAATTATTCTCAGGGTGAGACACTGAGTCCCAATGCCCCGTTAAAAATTGTTGGTACTGTTGGCGTGGCAGATAAAATTGGATTTCAAACCGGAGATAAAATAATTGATATAAACGATACAAAAATTGAAAGTTGGAACCAGGTACATCGTTTATTTATCAATAATATTGATGAAGGTATAAATTTTCAAGTCTTACGAAACGGGGCACTATTAAATCTTCAGTATAAAACAGAATGGTTTAAAGAAGAAAAAGGAGAAGTGCTAAATATCTCGCCGATCCTGGAAGCACGGGTTGGAGAAACAGTAGAGAATATGCCAGCTGAAGCCTTGGGGCTGCAAAGAAACGACCTGATTGTTAGTTTAAATAATATTGAGATTAACAATTGGGATGATATGACTGAAATCATCAGGAAAAGTTATGGACAGGAAATATCAGTTAAATGGGAAAGGGATGGTAAACTTTTAGAAGGTATAGTAATTCCAAAAGAAGTCAGCATTCAAAATGAAGATAATTCACTTACACCCTTTGGGCAAGTAGGCATTTATCCATATGTTGTAACAAAACCGGTCTCTTTACTCTCTGCTGTCTCGCGCGGACTCGTGCAGCCTTTTGAGATAATTTATTTAAATATAAAAGGTTTTAAATGGATGATCAGCGGCATTAAACCCGTGGAAGATAGTCTTGCGGGTCCGGTAATGATTGGTAAAATGATTGGTGACGCTGCTGAACGTGGCTGGATGTATTATATGGGATTATTAGCCGCACTAAGTTCCATTTTAGCTTTTTTTAATATCTTACCTATACCTGCTTTGGATGGCGGACATCTTTTCTTTTTAATTATTGAGGGACTGATGGGCAAGCCACTTTCCGTAAAGACAAGAATGATGGTGCAACAGGTAGGAATGGCAGTTTTACTTTCTCTGATCGTGTTTGTGATATGGGTGGATTTAAGTCGCATTTTCTAATATTCCTGCTGCCTATTGAAAATTCAGGCCGGAGATGACAACTTTAAAATTATATTTAACTTTAGAAGATATTATTCTTCGTAATATCTGGTCTTCTTATAATGCAAATACACCTCCTTCTAGTTTTAACATTTATACAAAGGAGGTAGATGCAAGCCAAGCCGTTACACTTGCTAATTTTAATTTAGAGTTTGAAAAAAAAGGTTCGTATAGCGGATTTAAAATTAGTAAATGGCGGCTTCCCTCAACCAGAATTTATTTCAGCAGGCTTTCATCCCAATATTTTTCAATTTCAGAAGTATCCTTTTTCGATTTTTCATTAATTATTGCCCGCAGCATTGATGCGGAAAATACTGTTAGCTTTAAAATTAATAAACTGGCATCTGGAAGTGTTTTGTATGGACTTAATAATAGCAGTCTGGATGCTTCAGGGTACTTTACTTTAAAAAAAGATATCACGTTTCAGGCATATATCAAGCACTCCGCAAGCTTAAAAAAGGATGTTCTGCAGTATCTTCCAGAAATAATTAAAAACGAAAAAAACCTGAATCCGGTTAGTAAATTACATAACAGCGATAAAAAATATCTGGAAAATATTGACATGATCTGGAGTTCATGTTCTTTTTTTGACTCCACAGGTTTAGTTAGAGATTTTAATAATGACCATACCAAAATAAAGAAATTACTTTTGGGAGAATTAAAAAATTATATCGATTTTGATTATAATGGCAACATAAAAAACGATAACACGAACAACAGTTACTTCTATTCAATTATCGGGAATGATCAGCAAGCTTGCTCAGAATCTACGAAACAAAATATACAGGAATTTTGGAATGATCTGTCTTTGCCTTCTCGCAAAGCCTTTTTAGCAAAGCTGTTTAAGGATAAACCTGAAGAAATTACATCCTTTTTGATTTTAGTTTTTTTTAATGGTTTTTGGTGGTCTCAACAGGCTAAGGAATATCTGGACACCTATTTATACCTTCTGCCGCGAGAAATCAAGAATCTTTATTCTTTGCTTTTTGAACTGAAAACAAGATTAAACTTCACTAATTTTAAAAATGCGTTCTATTTTAAACAAGCTTTGAACGACACAAATCATAATATTTCTTTTACCCAAAACACTATTTTTATAAAACAAAATAAAAAGAAAAATATCTATTTATTTCAATATCGGATTGCTAAGCATTCCATAAAACTTGACAAAAAAGCACAGGTCTCTTTCCAAAAAGAGAAAAAAGAATGGCTTATAAAACCAGAAATATATAGTTATAATTTTAATTGTGAAAAATGTACAATTGCTATTGACGATGAGAAATGTACAATTTATTTGGGGTGGGATAAATTCAACATTAATGTGGGAAAGGTCAGATTTAAATTTCTATTCAAAAAAGATCGCTATCAAATAAGTACTAAAGTGCCAAAGTGGATCGCTAAAATTAAATTAAATGATGCAGTGATAGATTTTGAAAAAGGACAATACCAGAAAACTTACCTTGAGGTAAAAAAGAGACCCTATAAGATGTCTATTAATTTTTTTGATCATATGGGTCGTTTAAAAGATATTAATAACCTTGATACCTTCGGCAAAGATATAGGCATCCACGCTCTCGTTCAAAACAGGTATGGGCATTTGTCGGAAACATGCACTATTCAAAAAGCAGGCTCTAAAAAGAACCTAAATTTTAGTTCCATGCAAAATCCTCCACAAAAACTAGCCATTCCGGCTTCATTTACAATTCTCAACCCCAAAAGCCAGAGTTTGGAACTAAGCGTATTATATAAAGATTCTCTACTGCATAAAATTAAAAATACGGATGCATATGTTTTAGAAAACCAATTAGCTGTTTTTCTTGAAGATATAAAACATGCAAAATCCATAACCGCTGCTTTTAATGCTTGTTTTGATTTTAATGTAAATGTTTTTCCGCTTGAGGTGCTGAAAGAAACGTTTTACAGATTTAATATAATTATTTGTGATACAGAGAGTGTCTCCGGGGAACTAATAAAATCCGAATCATTTCATGAAGAAATACAACTTAAAAAGCAGGCAAACAAAAGGGTAGTAGTTGTTCAAAATAAAAATATTGATAGATGGTTGCGTAAGGTCTTTTTTCAGTTATAATCGCATTATATTTATTTGATTTTATTCTATAACAGGGCTAAATTCTATGCTCGACTTTTGAAGAAATACAGGGCCCATAGCTCAGTTGGTTAGAGCAGCGGACTCATAATCCGTTGGTCCGGGGTTCAAGTCCCTGTGGGCCCACAAATACTATTAGGATCTTAGTTGATGATTTTTAGTTGCTTGGCATTGAAGCAAATTAAAGTTTGTTCAAAATAAATATAAAGTGCACTCTGCATCAGTGGGGTGCACTTTTTTTATGTAAAAAGGGGAGGAACAAAAGTGCAAAAAACCTTAGGCGCACTTATTGAACTGCAAGAAGTAGATAACAGGCTTGATGAATTAATGGAAGAAAGAGGCGATTTACCGCAAATTGTTGATGAACTTGAAGAAAAGCTAGCGACGGCCAATGACAGTCAGAATGTATTGAATACAGAAATAAAAACTGCAAAAGTCAGAATTAAAGAATTGGAAAAATTATTAAACGAAGCCATTGAAAAGCTGAAGAAATACAACGATCAGTTGTATCAGGTGAAAACGAACAAAGAGTATGACGCCATTACCAATGAAATAGAGACAGTGCAGGAAGATCAGCAAAACCATGAACAAGAACAAAGTTCTATAGAAATACAGGTAGATGAAAATTTATCTTCAGTGACTGAAATTGAAGCAGAGATCGCAAAGGTTAAAGAAGAGCTATCTGAGAACAGAAAAGATTTAGATGAACGTCTGGCTGAAACAGCTGATGAAGAAACGAAACTTAACAAACGAAGAGCCAAGATTTTAAAAAATGTCAGCAAGCACGTATTAAATACTTATGAGACCATAAGAAGCGCACGTGAAGGTAAAGGAATAGCTTTTGTGATGAATGGAAATTGTGGAGGATGTTTTTCATATATTCCCCCACAAAAAGTAGTGGAAGTAAGAAAAATGAAGAAAATGTTCGAATGTGAAGCTTGTGGTCGAATTTTAGTTTGGAATGAACAAAAATAAAACCGGTAATAATGGGATAGCTGCCTAATTTTTAGGAGGAAAGTCCGAACATCAAAGGGAAAATCCTTCTGAGAAATCAGAATCTGTCTTAAGCAGAAGGAAAGTGTCACAGAAAAAATACCGTCCCGATTCGTCGGGATAAGGGTGAAAAGGTGAGGTAAGAGCTCACCACTTTGTTCTTAATTAGAATACCTTTTTAAAGGTACCGAAAGGCAAAGGTATGATAAACCCGGATTGATGCAAGACCAAATAAAGAAGGAATCCAATTTGGATGCGTTTCCCAAGACGCGTTTTAAACACACTTCAGGGTAGGTTGCTCAAAGTAACTGGCAACAGTTATTTAAGATAAATAGCTATCGTCTCTTAGGAGATACAGAATTCGGCTTATACATTATTATCGGTTTTTAAATAATGGTTGAAAAATGTTATACAACTGGATCCTTCCCAATAACAAACCAACAAATAATAATAAAGAGTTTAAATCTTTAGAAATCCCCTCTGTCATCAAAAAAATCCTGCAAAACAGAAACATTGCTGCTAACTACGATATTACACATTTTTTAAATCCAGATGTGACAGCTCTGCATGATCCGTTTTTAATGAATGATATGGATATAGCAGTATCCAGACTTCTCAAAGCACTAAAGAATGGTGAACATATTTTAATATATGGTGATTATGATGTTGATGGGGTAACAAGCGTTTCTATTCTTTATGAAGCTATTTATACTTTAGGAGGCAAAGCATCCTTTTATATTCCTGATCGAAATAAAGAAGGTTATGGCCTGACTAATAAAGGAGTTGATGAAGCTATCAAAAGGAAAGCTTCTTTAATAGTTACTGTTGATTGCGGTGTTACTGCCTATAATTCCATTGAATATGCCCGAATAAATGGAATAGACACCATAGTGTGTGATCATCACGAG
>CAVRRG010000052.1:0-7321 GCA_963723365.1 Calditrichota bacterium
TTTATTGCTCCATATTATACCTTCAGCAGATAGTGAAAAGATATATAATACTATAATCATTAAGGATGGCATAATTGTAAAAGTAGGCAAGAATCTAAAGTTCCCGTCCACAGCCAGAGTGGTTGACGTAAAAGGCTCGTATATCTACCCTGGTTTTATTGACCCTTTTTCTAACTATGGTATGCCCGTACAAAAAAAACCTGAAGATATTGAGGGCCCCAATCCAAATATTGAACGTACAGGCAGAAAGCACTGGAATGCAGCTGTAATGCCGCAAAGATCCGCGGCTGACGAATTTAGTGCGGACGATACAACGGCAAAGAAGTTAAGAAATCAAGGCTACACTATTTTGCAAAGCAATGGGTTTGACGGATTTTTCCAGGGAACATCAGCGGTAGTTCTTTTAAACCCCGGGCTTTCCAATAAACTTATTGTAAAAGATAATACTTCACAGTTCCTTTCCTTTTCCAAAGGGAACTCGGTTCAGGATTATCCTTCTTCTTTAATGGGGTCTATTGCCCTTATTCGTCAAACTTTATATGATGCAAAGTGGTATAAAAAAGCATGGCAGGTATATAATAATTACCCCGATCAAAGCAGGCCTGAAAAAAACATTTCTTTAATGGCACTGGAAAATGTGGTTGATAAAAAGATTCCAGTCTTATTTAACGCTGGTGGCTATCAGAATGTAATACGCGCTTCAAAAATTGCTGCAGAGTTTGGATTAAAATTTATTTATAAGGCTGACACAGATGCCTATAAAAGAATTGAGGATCTGAAAAAAATAAAATCAACCTTAATAATTCCTGTTAACTTTCCTGAACTTCCTGATATTTCTTCAGCCGATAAAGAAGGTGACGTGAGTCTGGCAACGCTAAAACACTGGGATACAGCTCCTGAGAGCCCCGCTCGTTTAAAAAAGGCCGGGATTGAATTTGCCTTTACTTCGTTTGGGTTAAAAAACAAATCCGATTTTCTGAAAAACGTGCGCATTGCTGTTAACAGGGGACTGGATAAAAGAGATGCCTTGAAAGCCCTTACAATTATTCCGGCTCAAATTGTCGGGATATACAATGTGGCAGGAACCCTGGAAAAAGGAAAGTTGGCATCTTTTATTATATCCGATAAGGATATATTTGATAAGGAAGCGTTAATTGAAAAGGTAATAATTGAAAAAACAGAACATGAAATCTCTTCAAAAACAGAACACGATTTTAGAGGTAATTGGCAGTTTAGTATTGAGAGACAAAAATTTATTGAAAGCGAATTTAAATTGTCTGTTTCCGGAACTTATACATCGCTAAAAGGAGAAGTAAGTGCTGATAGTACAAAGCTTAAAACCACACATTTTTCAATTATAAACAATTACCTGACCTTTAATATCTCCACCGACACACTTAATTACGATGGTGTTCTGCGTTTTAATGGCCGAATGGATAACATAAATATTTCCGGAAATGTTATATTTCCTAATGGAGACTCTTATAAATGGAGTGGATCAAAAAAAGAACCCTTTAACCCAAATAATTCCAAAACTGAAAAGACTGAAAAAATTGATACAAATATATTTTCTTCCTTTCCGGTAACCTATCCAAACAAAGCTTACGGCCGATTGCAAAGCCCCACAAAAGAACGAATTGTTGCAATAACTAATGCCACAATCTGGACTGCTGCAAAAGAAGGTATATTACAGGGAAGCGATATTATTTTTAAAAACGGGAAAATAGCAGCTATTGGCAAAAATCTTTCAATTCCGGCAGGTGCTGTTAAAATTGATGGTACTAATAAACATGTTACACCCGGCATAATCGATGAACATTCGCATATTGCCATCACAGGAGGAGTAAATGAAGGTTCGCAATCAATCTCTTCAGAAGTGAGAATCGGTGATGTGTTAAATTCTGAAAATATACATATTTATCGTCAGCTTGCCGGTGGTGTCACAACTTCACAATTATTGCATGGATCTGCTAATCCTATCGGTGGGCAGGCCCAGGTTATAAAATTGAAGTGGGGCGAAAATGCTGAGGGGTTAAAATATAAAAAGGCAGCACCTTCTATAAAATTTGCCCTTGGTGAAAATGTAAAACAATCAAACTGGGGTGATAAATATACCAAACGCTATCCGCAAACCAGGATGGGTGTAAGGGAATTAATTTGGGATGCTTTTTATAGAGCGAAAGAGTATGAAACAGAAAATATTAAATATAACAATCTTGCATCAGCACTAAAAAAGCAAACAATAGCGCCAAGAAAAGATTTAGAGCTGGATGCCCTTATTGAAATATTAAACGGTAAAAGATTTGTTCATTGTCATTCGTATGTGCAAAGCGAAATTTTAATGCTAATGCGATTGGCAGAGGACTATGGATTCAGAATTGGTACTTTTACTCATATTTTGGAAGGGTATAAAGTAGCTAGTGAAATGGCCCAGCACGGCGCCATGGCATCAACATTCTCTGATTGGTGGGCCTATAAGTTTGAGGTATATGAAGCCATTCCCTATAACACTGCAATAATGGCAAATCAGGGAGTCGTTACATCAGTCAATTCTGATGATGCTGAAATGGCCCGGCGCCTTAACCAGGAGGCAGCTAAAGCAATTAAGTATGGTGGTCTCTCAAGAGAAGAAGCCATAAAACTGGTGACCATTAATCCAGCGAAACAATTAAAAATTGACAAATATACGGGTAGCCTCGAATTAGGCAAAGAGGCTGATTTTGTTATTTGGAATGATGATCCCTTGTCAATTTACGCCAGTGCTCAACAAACATGGATTGAGGGAAGTAAGTATTTTGATGTTAAAGAAGATAAAGTTCTGCGTCAGCTTATAAAGAAGCAAAAAGCAACTTTGATCCAAAAAGTTTTAAAAGAGGAAAAGAAACCAAACTCAGTAACAGAAAAGTCAACTGTTCAGCAGAAAAGTGATTACAACTGCCTGGATGCAGATATTTATAGCGGAGGGCTTGAATAATGAGGTTTAAAAATTTAAAAACAAACAATTACAGTTTAGTTCAATTCAGCATTGCGGCTTTTCTTATTATCACTTTTGCTTCGATACTTTTTGCAAATGATCTTATTCCGGGTAAAAAGCAGGAAAATCCGATTGCTTTAACAAATGCTAAAATTTTTACTGTATCTTCACTAATTATTGAAAACGGCACTCTTGTTTTTGATGAAGGAAAAATTATAGCAGTTGGTGATGCATCAACAAAAATACCACCAAAGGCAGAAATAATAGACCTGCAGGGAAAACATGTTTATCCAGGTTTAATACTGGGTAATTCGATGTTAGGTCTGGTAGAAGTCGGCGCTGTGCGGTCTACTAAAGATTTTATAGAAGTGGGAACATTAAATCCAAATGCCCGGGCAGACGTTGCATACAATCCGGATTCAGAATTAATTCCGACTGTCAGATCAAATGGGATTACCACCGCAGTGGTTGCTCCGGCAGGAGGCATAATTTCCGGAATGGGGAGTATGCTTTCTCTCGATGGCTGGAATATTGAAGATTCAATGATCAAAAAAAACATTGGAATATTCCTTAATTGGCCTGTTATGAAAATTTCAACTTCTGCCAGGATAAAAATGAGCAAGGAAGAACAACAGAAAAACATTAGAAAGAATATTAAACAAATAGAAGATTTTTTTAAGGAGGCACAAGCCTATACTGCAGCCCGTAAATTTGATCCTGCCACCAAAAAAGATATCCGACTTGAAGCAATGGCAGAGGTTATTAATGGTTCGTTGCCGATAATTATAAAGGCCAACGAATACAAACAGATAGAAGCAGCAGTTGCTTTTTGCAATCAATTTAAATTAAAAATGATCCTGCTGGGCGGAGATGATTCCTGGAAGCTTAGCGAACTGCTTTTCAGTAATAATATTCCAGTTTTACTAAGAGAAACACACCGGGTACCATCCCGTGAAGATGAAGATTACGATATCGCTTTTCGCAGACCTTATTTATTGAAACAAGCAGGAATTAAATTTTGCCAGATTATGGAGGGCAGATCAGGTTGGACATGGAACAGCCGGAATCTTCCGTTCTTTGCAGGTACAGCTGCGGCCCATGGTTTAAGCAAAGATGACGCCTTAAAATCAATAACCCTCTGGCCGGCGCAGATTTTTGGAATTGACAGTATGCTGGGGTCTCTTGAAGCAGGCAAAAGCGCTACTCTAATTGTCAGTAGCGGTGATGTAATGGATATGCAAAGCAGTAATATTGAAATGATGTTTATTGATGGGCGGAAGGTTGACCTGGATAATAAACACAAGCGCTTATATAAAAAGTACAACGCGCGTTACAATGGAAAATAATATTTCTTAGAAAGTTACTTAATCTAATAACCTTCTGTGATAGTTGATCTGTCCTAAATGATAATTTAGGTGACCATAGAGATGGATTAAGAAATATTGCTTAGACATTTTATAACCAAGTACTTCAAGTGGATAATCTTCCTGAAGCTCATCTTCTGATATTTGTTGTAAAGTAGATTCAACTGCTTCTTTTGTTGTTTCGATTTCTTTTTGTAAGTCATTTTTTTTAACACTTCTAGCAGAGAATTCATATTCCCGATTTCTCCTATACGAAGTGTGTCCCAGGATGGCACCAATAAAATGCTGCAGGTTTCCACAAATATGTAAGGTAAGATTTCCTGCAGTATTGGCAATTTCCTTGCCGGTTACCCAAATATTTTCTTCACTTTTATACGATGAAACTTCTTTGGCTAATTTATCTAATTCACGGCTCATCAAAAAACGTATATTGTCTAAAAAACTATTCATCGGTAAACAAATCTCCCTGTTCGTCATCGGCTATAATTATTTCCGGACCTTCTTCTTTTACAGGTAACACGTCTATTACCTGATAATTACTGACTTTATTACCACGAGCTTTCCAGCCCTTTATTTCAACCAGGTCTTTTAATTCCACAATTTCTTTACGACGCTCTTTTTGCTTGCCAAAGAAGAATTTTATTTCAGCTTTTGGATTTACCTCCTGTGAGATTACTGCAGGAAAACTGCCTTTTGCCTCTGAAATAAAGGAAGTCGTTTTTCCAATGGTATCCGATTCAACCAGAAAACGCTTCACATAGAAGTGTTCCGTTTCAGCATCATAATGCACAATAGTTAAAATGGCCTCGGGATCAAATTTACTGATGATATGAATTTTTTCCGGTTCAAAGCGATTGCTCAGCTCAAAGCTGGTTAGTTCCAGGGACCCGTTTTTATAGATTACTAAAATTCTATCTCCATTTTCAAAAATACCTAGGAAAGAACCGCGTGATTCTGTATTCAGGCGTCCAACCGATTCTTCATACCAGATTTCCAGTCCACCAATTGTTGATTGCCCCGCTTCTTTTTGACTTACTTTTCTGACCGGCCATTTTGTGATTGTATTTCCCTGGGAACCGCGACCCTTAATTGCTAATTCATTAAAATCAAAATCGAATGATTTTATGCGTGCTTTACTTTTGGGGTTCAGGGTTATTGTAACAACTTCGGATTCACTGTTAGGATTAGCTGTTAAATAGAGAACTTTTGAGCCATCATTGCCTTTGGTAAGGTCGTACGGTTTGTCCCGGGTTATGGAAGTAACTGCAAAGCGCTTGGCATATGTTTTTCCGTCTTTACCATCCCTATAGATCAAATTGTAAACCATACGATCATCATTTTTTTTCCAGACAGCGGCTTGCAGAATATTTTTACCGACAAAGCTCTTTTCTGAAACGCGTGTAACCACAAATTTACCGTCTTCTGTAAAAGCGATTACATCATCAATATCTGAGCAATCGCCAAGAAGATCATCTTTTTTTAACCCTGTTCCAATAAATCCTTCAGCGCGGTTGACATATAATTTTTGATTGGCGACAGCGACCTGGCGCACTTCAATGTTTTCAAAATTGCGGATCTCAGTTTTTCTTTCACGGCCTTTGCCATATTTTTTTATAAGCATTTCAAAATAGGCAATAGCAAACTGGGTAAGATTCTTGAGGTTCTTCTTGACCTGACTTATTTCCTGTTCCAGGCTTTTTATAATCTCATCTGCTTTAAAAGAATCAAATTTTGAAATGCGTTTAATTTTTATTTCTGTCAAACGGACAATATCCTCTTCCGTTATTTCCCGCAAAAGTTTTTGTTTGAAGGGTTGCAGACCTTTATCGATAGCCTCAATTACAGCTTCCCAGGTTTCACATTCTTCTATGTCACGATAAATGCGCTCCTCGATAAAGATTTTTTCCAGTGAAGAAAAATGCCATTTCTCATTTAATTCTTTAAGCTTTATCTCCAACTCTTTCTTCAGCAGACGAACAGTATTCTTTGTAGAAATCTGCAGAATTTCAAGAACTCCCATAAAGTGCGGTTTTTCATCAATAATAAGACAGGAGTTGGGTGAGATTGAAATTTCACAATCTGTGAAAGCATACAGTGCGTCAATCGTAACATCGGGGGAAATCCCGGCAGGTAAATCAATAATGATTTCAACATTTTTGGCTGTATTGTCGGTTACCCTCTTAATTTTTATTTTTCCATTGTCATTTGCTTTTACAATGGTCTCCATAATACTGGCTGTTGTTGTTGAAAAGGGAATATCGCGGATGATCAATGTCTTTTTATCAATGGTTTCAATTTTTGCCCGGATTCTTATTTTACCGCCCTTTTGACCCTGGTTATAATTAGAAAAATCCGCCAGACCGCCTGTTGGAAAATCGGGTAAAATATTTATTTCCTGCTTTTTGAGAATAGCAATGGAGGCTTCCAATAATTCAATAAAGTTATGCGGCATGATCTTAGTAGCCAGCCCAACGGCAATACCCTCTGCCCCCTGGGCCAGAAGCAAAGGAAATTTCATGGGTAGGTTTACAGGTTCGTTTTTCCTGCCGTCATAAGATTTCTGCCATTCAGATGTTTTGTCGTTAAAAGCAACCTCTAAGGCAAATTTGGACAGACGCGCCTCAATATATCTTGCGGCAGCAGCAGAATCTCCGGTATGAATATCACCCCAGTTTCCCTGCGTCTCTATCATCAAATCTTTCTGGCCAAGGTTAACCAGGGCATCTCCGATAGCAGCATCGCCATGAGGATGATATTGCATGGTATGACCAATAATATTTGCGACCTTGTTAAAGCGTCCGTCATCCATTTGTTTCATGGAATGCAGGATACGTCGCTGTACAGGTTTTAATCCGTCTCCTACTCCAGGAACAGCGCGTTCTAAAATCACATAGGAGGCGTATTCAAGAAACCAGTTACTGTACATTTCTGAGACATGCACAGCTTCCTTCATCTCATGATCGTTTTGAAAATCTTCTTTCGG
>CAVRRG010000053.1:0-5107 GCA_963723365.1 Calditrichota bacterium
TTGAATCTTTAAATGCGGACGGCAATATAATTGTAAAAATCCGTACATTGAAAGAAACTGCACAAATTGATGTACTTGATGATGGTCAGGGGATAAAAGAAGATCAGGTTTCAAAAATTTTTGATCCTTTTTATACAACCAAAGATATTGGTACAGGATTGGGTCTTGCTATTAGTAAACAAATAATCGAAGATCATGGTGGATCCATAGAATATATAAATAGTTCAGCTCCAGGGGCACATTTTTTGATTTTTTTGCCAAAATAAATTATCAGGAGTAATGTGGATTCAGAGATAAAAAACGTTTTAATCGTAGATGATGAAACTGCCATAAGAAAATCTTTGTCTAAAATTTTAGAAAGAGAAGGGTACGCCACTTTTGAAGCTAATAACGGGAACAATGCTATCAAGATTATCAACGCGCAAAATATTTTTCTTGTTATCAGTGATCTTTTAATGCCAAGTATGGATGGCTTTGAACTTTTAAAATCTATAAAAAAAGAAAACCCTTTAATTGAATTTATAATGATTACAGGGCATGGCAGTATCGAAAAAGCTGTAGAATCGATAAAAGCCGGGGCCTATAATTTTATAACCAAGCCTTTTAAAAGGGCTGATTTTTTACCGATTGTCCAAAAAGCCTTTGAGAAATATTCTCTTTCTTTCGAAAATCAACATCTTAAAAGCCAGTTGGCAAAAATCGAGAATGAAAAATACCATTTTATTGGCAACTCCCGGGAAGCAGAGGATATTAGAAAATTGGTTAGCCGCATTGCCAACGCACCTTCCAATGTTCTGATAACCGGGGAAAGCGGGACAGGCAAAGAAGTCATTGCCCGCCTGATTCATTATTCAAGTAACAAAAAGAACCAGCCTTTTGTTGCTGTAAATTGTGGCGCTATTCCAGAGAATTTAATAGAAAGTGAGCTTTTTGGTCACTTAAAGGGTTCCTTCACCGGAGCCATCAGCGATAAGAAGGGACTGTTTGCTGCCGCTGGTAACGGTACTTTGTTTTTAGACGAAATTTCAACACTGCCGGTCAATTTGCAGGTTAAGTTATTAAGAGCTCTGGAAGAACACGAAATAAAACCTGTCGGTTCAAATAAGTCCTTTCCTGTTAAAGCACGTATAATTGCAGCTTCAAATAGAGATCTGGAAAAAGAAATTGAAGCACAGCAGTTTAGAGAAGATTTGTATTTTCGTTTAAATGTATTGGAAATAAAAATTCCTCCTCTAAGGGAACGTATCAGTGATATCTCCCTGTTAGCTGCGTTTTTTATTGGACGTATAAATAAAGAGCTTAGCAAAAACGTTCGCGGTTTATCTGCAGACGTTTTGCATTTATTACAAAATCATCATTGGCCCGGCAACGTACGTGAATTAGAAAATGTTATCGAAAGAGCGATGATTTTCTGTGATGACAACACCATCAAGAAACACCATTTACCTGCTTTTTTAACAGCTGCAACCCTGGTATCGGCGACGACTAATTTAAAGGATTCAATCGCTGAGTTTGAGCGAAAACATATTCGTTCTATTCTGCTATTAACCGATGGAGACAAAAAAGACGCTGCCAAAATGCTGGGAATGGGTGTTTCTTCGTTATACAGAAAAATTGTCGAGTTGGGGATGGAAGATCAATGACAATAGGGTATAAATAATTCGCCTGATTTGACATGCAGATCAGGGCTTATGTAAGGGATACCCAGTGAAAGACCTCTTAAAACAAGCAATACTCCTAATACAAAAACCAGCAGCGGCAGAGCTTTTTGTAGTAATCCATGTAAATTAATTCGGGTAGCCTTGCCAAACAGCCCCACAGCAATTAACATAGGTATAGTGCCTAATCCAAAAACAAACATAAATTGTGCTGCATAGAGACTATCACCGGAAGCAATTGCACCTGCCAGGGCCGTATAAACTAGTCCACATGGTAAGAAACCATTTAACAATCCGATTCCTAAAAGAGCGCTGAATGACTTTTTTTTAAATAACCTACCCAGGGTATTTTTCCAAAGCGTGCTGGATGTTAACAAAGCCAGTGATGTGTTAATGGGTAAAAAAAGAGAGGCTAAAATAAGCAGACCAAGAGTAATAGATAGTATGGATTGAAATCCAGCTAAAGATATTATCTGCCCCAGAGCTCCAAATAGTAACCCTAAAATTAAATATGTAATGGCCCTGCCGCTATTATAAAGCAAACTTCCAATGTAAAAACTGACCCTGGAATCTTTTGTGGATTGAGGTAATGCCAACACAATTGGTCCGCACATCCCGACACAATGAAGGCTGCCGGCAAAACCGAGTATAAGTGCAGTAATCATTTTAAATAAAAATCACCTGTTCAAAATAATATTTTTTAGATCCGGCTTCCCAGGTCACCTGAATCTTCCACTTTCCAGAAGCCATTTTGTGCATAGGAAAAGCTTGTTTATTTTGTGAATCACAATTTAATAATGCACTGAAATCCAACCGTTTTTCAGAAGGTCGAAAAAAATTAATTTTACCTTTGATGGTCTGTGCAGAGAACTCTTGTGGCATCAATAAAAAAATTTGTTGCTTATCTTTATCAACCCCAATTACAGGTTTCACAGCTAACGTTGATGTATTATTTATAGCTTGAATCTGGTTTTCATAAGAAAGGGTTTTTTCGTAATAATTTTTTGACACCAATTCAACGTTATTATTGATAGAATAAATCACAGCTGATATTAGCAGAATAATAAAAACAGTATAAAATATAAATATCCCTCTCGACCAGATTTTTCCTTTGTTACTCATTTTTTAACCTCAGGACCTGCAAAGCCGATCTCGACCTCATCGATCAATTCGTCAGCTGAGAATATTTCTATAGCAATATTATCATCACGCACAGTTGCCGGGTTCAATTCCAGTATCAGCGCCGATTGAGCAACTCCATCTGCCGGAACCATAAGGCGAGATCCGGCTAATGTAAGTTTTCCTTGCACTCCTTTTAGCCTAAACTGGAGTTCTTTCTCAACAAAAGTTTTATTAATTACTTTTACAGTGTAGATATTACTGACATTGCCGTTTTGTAAAACAGTAAACAGACTTCCAGGAGCTCTTAAAATAGTTGTCTCAATTGGCGAACGAAATACTAAAAGAGCAACTAAAAGTCCTGTAAGCAAAGTTAAAACAACAGCATAGCTGGTATCGCGAGCGGTAAAAAATTTTGTTACACCAGATTTTATTCTGTTGTAAGATGCGAACCTGATCAATCCCCGCGGCTTTTTAATTTTATCCATAATCGCATCGCAGGCATCAATACAGGCAGTACAATTTACACATTCAAGCTGGGTGCCATTTCGAATATCTATCCCAGTAGGACAGACATCCACACACTGATGACAATCAATACAATCACCATGCCCGGGAGCCCGTTCTTTACTTTTAAGCAGCCTGCCTCTCTTTTCTCCGCGCATAAAATCATAAGAAATGACAATCGAGCTTTTATCTAATAATACCGATTGAAATCTGCCATAAGGGCAAACAACAACACATGCCTGTTCCCGGAACCAGGCAAAAACAAAATAGAAAATCCCGCTAAAAATTATTACCGCTATAAAGCCGGCCAGGTTCTCCCCGGGATGTGCTGACACTATCTCCATAGTACGATCAATCCCAACAATATAGGCCATAAACATATTACCAATAAGAATAGCAATTGTTAAAAAAATGATATGTTTTAAAGATTTCTTAAAAAACTTTTCTGCATTTAAAGGGGCCGCATTTAATTTTTTCTGATGCCGCGCATCACCCTCTATCCAGTATTCAATTTTACGATATACCATCTCCATAAAAACAGTTTGCGGGCATGCCCAACCACACCAGATCCGACCAAATACCGCTGTGAAAAGCACAACGAAAAGGACAAAAACAATCATAGCCAGCACAAAAAGATGAAAATCCTGCGGCCAAAAAGCCAGGCCGAAAATAATAAATTTTCTTTCCAGGAAATTAAGCAATAAGAGGGGCTGTCCTCCAATTTTGATAAAAGGACCTCCAAAGAACAACCCTAAAAGTACTATACTGACCCAAATACGCGCATTGTGAAAACGTCCTTTTGGTTTTTTAGGATAAATCCAGACTCGCTGGCCACTTTTATCAACAGTGGCAATGGAATCCCTGAATGACTCATCACTGACTTCCTTCTTTTCCATAAACGGATCTGAAGGCATTAACTACTCTCCATAATCTACACCTTGCGGACTTTTAGGATTCGCAGGATTTGTTCCCTGTAAATTATAAACATGGCTGGATACATCTAGAATATCTTTATCGGAAAGGACACCTTTCCAGGGGATCATTCCTTTTACAGGGACACCAACTTGAATTACTTTGACTATCGTATTTAAAGATCCATCTCCGTTTATCCAGTAAGTATCTGTTAAATTCGGCCCAATCGTTCCTTCACCATTAGGTCCATGACAAGCAAGGCAGTTTTTCTGAAAAACAACCATACCGTTTTCAAGTCCTGCGGCAGCGGTAACCAACTCATAATTTTGTGCAGCGGCCTCTTCAATCGGCAGCACCTCCTCTAAAGCTGCTGCTGATTCAGACCCCACCGGGGGCAGTTGATCCGCTGAACTTTCCGATGTTTTAGAATATGGAGCAACATAGGGATCTAAAAACCCGAAGAACATTTTTTTCAGCCACGGCATACCCCATTTCCCTTTTGTACTCGTCCTCCGAAAGATCTCCAATTTCAAAAACATGATAGTACATGAAATATCCAATTCCCCAAATAATTGTTATATAAAACAATTTCAACCACCAGGGCGGCAGTTGATTGTCCAATTCCTGAATTCCATCATAATTGTGATCAAGCAGTTTTTCTTTATATTTCATATTTGTCTCCGCCTATTTATCGATAATTTAATCGTCTTCCAATGGAAGATTTTTCATTTTAGTTACGGTTTTGCTGTCCAATTTATACACCCATATGAGGACGGCTCCAAAAAAAAGTGCAAACAAAAACAGTGAAATTATAGGAATTATGTCAATTCCCGATATTGATTCTAAAACATTTTTTAACATTATATTTTCCTTTTAATTATTTACCCGTAACCTTTTCTCCTTTTATATCT
>CAVRRG010000054.1:0-18249 GCA_963723365.1 Calditrichota bacterium
ACATCTTTAGCGAGGAAGACCTTTTTTGTTTATAATTTGCTTTTTTCTTTGATAATAGGATTTATTGGACTTGTACTTTTTCTAATGGGGATATTCACAGATCATCTTGTTACATATCATAATGAAAACCTGTTTTTAGCAAATCCGATCACTTTTTTAATCTTTATAGTCTCACTTTATTCGTTTTTTAAGCCCTCAAAAAATTTAACACGTATAATAAGAAAGTCCTGGATTTCTTTGGCAATACTTTCGTTTGTCTTATTGATTTTAAAGAGCTTTCCAGCTTTTGATCAGGATAACCTGATGATTATTTCCCTATTATTACCAATAAACATTGGTTTCGCCATTGCCTGGCTGCAAAAGAGATAGCAATTTTTATACAATTGAAATTTTTTTAGAATAAAATGAACCTATCTTCCGTTCAATATGTTGGATGAAAATAGTTAAAATTCTAATTGTTAAGGAAATACATGATTGGCGTTAATTTTTCCCAGTTCATTCCTACTGCTAATAACGGCAGCAACTTCAATAATCTGCTGGATTTATTCATGGAATTATTAACATATTCTTCGGGCGATGTATCAGAGGTTTTGCGATGGATGAATCAGCTGGACGAAAAACATAATCTGACAGATGATGAATATGGCATGGGTGATTTTATAAATGATCTTAAAGAAAAGGGCTATATTGAAGAGAATGAAGCAGATTTAGGCACCTACAACATTACTGCTAAATCCGGTCAGACAATTCGCCAAAGGTCGCTTGAGGAAATATTTGGTAAGATAAAAAAAGCGCAACGCGGCAATCATCGCTCCCCATATGCCGGAACTGGCGATGAGCAGTCCGCTGAACGCCGTGATTATATGTTTGGTGATGAAGCCAATCAGATTGATACCACATCATCTCTTTTAAACGCCCAGATAAATCATGGACTCGATGATTTCTTTATGACCGAAGAAGACCTGGTTATTGAAGAGCGCGAGTTTAAAGCACAAACCTCAACGGTGCTTATGATTGATATTTCACATTCAATGATTTTATATGGTGAGGACAGGATAACACCAGCCAAAAAAGTGGCAATGGCTTTAGCGGAGCTAATTACAACCAAGTATCCCAAAGATACTCTAGACATAATTGTATTTGGAAACCAGGCCTGGCCAATTGAAATTAAAGATTTACCATTTTTGCAGGTTGGTCCATATCATACAAATACGTACGCCGGATTGGAATTAGCCATGAACATATTGCGGCGCCGCAAAACACAAAATAAACAGATTTTTATGATAACAGACGGTAAACCGACTTGTTTACTTGAAAATGGAAAATTGTATAAAAACAGTTTTGGTCTGGATAGAAAAATTATAAACAAAACACTAACCCAGGCTGCACGCTGCAGAAAGATAAATATTCCGGTTACTACATTTATGATAGCCAGGGATCCTTATTTGCAAAAATTTGTTCAGGATTTTACAAAAATTAACCATGGCAGGGCGTTCTATAGCAGCCTTAAAGGACTGGGTGAATATATTTTTGAAGATTATGTTCGAAATCGAAGAAAAAAAATGCGTTAATTAAAACAAGGGTAGATAATGCTTATTAAGAATCATGAAAAAATTAAAACGCTTGCCGAATTAAAGAATGCGGGATACAAAACTCTTTCTATAAAAGATGAAATGCGGGATAATCTTATAAAAAAAATTTCTAAAAAAGATCCATTGTTCCCGGGGATAATTGGTTATGAAGAAACTGTAATACCTGAATTGGAAAGGGCAGTGCTTTCAAGACATAATATAATTTTCCTTGGATTGCGCGGACAGGCAAAAACACGCATGGCCCGCCTGCTTGATAATCTGCTTGACCCGTTCATCCCGGTTATTTCGGGATCTGATTTGAATGACGACCCATTAAATCCTGTTTCAAAATATGGTAGGGATATGGTTGCAGAGCACGGTGATAATACACCAATTTCGTGGTTAAACCGTTCGGAGCGATATGCAGAAAAACTTGCTACACCGGATGTTACAGTCGCTGATCTGATAGGAGATGTGGATCCGATTAAAGCGGCGTCATTAAAATTACCTTATTCAGATCAGCGTGTGATACATTTTGGTCTGATTCCGCGTTCCAACAGATGCATTTTCGTCATTAATGAGCTGCCCGATTTGCAAGCGCGCATCCAGGTCGCTCTTTTTAATATTCTGCAGGAAGAGGATATTCAAATCCGTGGTTTTAAATTGCGTTTACCGCTTGATATACAGTTTGTATTTACTGCAAATCCTGAGGATTACACAAATCGCGGTTCCATAGTTACGCCTTTAAAAGATAGGATTGACAGTCAAATTTTAACGCATTATCCCAGAAATCTGGAAGATTCAAAATCAATTACGCATCAGGAAGCACAACTGACAGTTCAGCAGGAAGAAAAGATTTGTGTGCATAGTTTGCTGAAAAATATAATTGAAGAAATTTCTTTTCAGGCCAGGGATAGCGAGTATATTGATTCAAACAGTGGAGTTTCTGCGCGCTTGACTATTTCTGCTATGGAAAATCTTTATAGTGCCGCTGAGAGGCGTATGCTTATAAATGGTGAATCCCAAACCAATGCCCGTATTCTGGACTTATATGGCGTTATACCATCTATAACAGGAAAGGTCGAGCTTGTTTACGAAGGTGAGCAGGAAGGCCCCTTAAAGATTGCACATATACTTATTAATAAAGCCATTAAAAAACACTTTAAAGAACTATTTTCCAAATCCGGAAAAAATGAAAAAAGCTGAAGCCTAAATCCTTATCAAAAAACGGTGCAATGGTTTTCCCAGGGTAATTCACTGGATCTGGTTTTAAACGCTTCAGATAAAGATTTTGAAAAGACTTCTAAAAAGTATTCCTGGTCTTTTTGATATGGTCAAAAAATCACACCCAAAAGCCAGCAATGAAGAACACGTGCTTTATATGGAGTTTGCGCTGTTCGGTCTTGCTGAATTTTCCTTTTTGAGTAAAGTTCCAATGGATTCTCGTCTGCAATTCAGAGATATTTTGACTGGTATGCTGGATGATTCTGCAGCTGATGATGATTATGAGGATGATGATGCTTACAATCCAAGGAGAATGATTTGAACGGTCAAAACTATTTTAATCTTATTTTGCAACCTTTTCACTTTGCACACGTAATTTTTAAACAACTGAAGAGGAGAAGCAAAATGCAGGAATATTTTAAAATAATAGTTGTTGGATTAATGGCAATTCCATTTGTTTATATGTTCTACGATGTAACCAAAGATCTTTTAATAACGACTTATAAAATCTTAACTGATAAAGCAAAACCAGCTGTCGTACAAGTTTTAACATATATTTTTAATTAATGAATAACCCTTTAAAAATCCCGGTATTCACCGGGATTTTTTTTTACCTCTCTTTCCTTAGTTTAGTCTAAAACAATTTCACAATTCTCTTATATTTTAAATGCGCATATCTGTTGTTATCCCTACATTTAATCGGGGTTATTGTATTGCAAGGGCAATCAATTCGGTACTAAATCAAACTTTTCCGGCACAGGAAATTATTATTGTAGATGATGGAAGCACAGATAATACAGAACAGGTTCTTAGCCACTTTAAAGAACAAGTCATCATTATAAAGCAGCATAACAGTGGTGTTGCTGCTGCTCGCAACGCTGGGATTAAAAAAGCGCAGGGAGAATGGATTGCTCTGCTTGATAGTGATGATGAATGGCTGCCCGATAAATTAAAATCTCAGGATGCTTATCATCAACAAAATAATCAATTTCATATTTTTCAATGCGCTGAAATCTGGATTCGCAATGGAAAAAGAGTTAATCCCAAAAGGAAGCATCAAAAAAAGGGCGGTTCCATATTCCTGGACTGTCTTCCCTTGTGCATTGTTTCTCCTTCGGCCGCTATTTTTAAAAAATCTTTATGGCAGGAAATAAATGGCTTTGATGAACAGTTACCAGTATGTGAAGATTATGATTTTTGGCTGAGAATCGCCCGAAGATATGAAATAGGGTTGAAGTGACAAACCTGCTGTTATTAAATATGGGGGTCATGCCGATCAGCTTTCAAGAACTTACCCGATTATCGATGAATACAGGGTCGGGCGTTGGAAAAGCATATCAACGATGATTCCTTGACATCCGAATTTAAAATTCATGTTGTGAACGAAACGATAAAAAAAGTCAAAAGTAATATTAAACGGTGCAGAAAAAAGAAATACAAATTCTGGAAAAATGGGATTTAAAATTAAAAAAGTTTGAGAAAATTAGATCAAAATTACAGGAGAAATAAATGACAGCGATTTTTTATTTTAGTACTTTTGTTATATCTAGTCTTTTCGTGCCAGCAAAAAGAACAACAGGACAGAGCAAGCTGACTTTTCCAACAAAGCTCCCGAGGATGCCCAGGTTTACTTTATATCCCCACAAGATGGTGATGTGGTTGAAACAACATTTACCATTAAATTTGGTTTAACAGGAATGGGTGTAGCTCCTGCCGGTACTATAAAGGAAATGACCGGGCATCATCATATTTTAATTGATTTAACCGAAGATCCTGATTTTAGCTCAACCACTTCCGGCTAATGATAATATTGTGCACTTTGGTGGTGGTCAGACAGAAACAGAGTTAACCCTTGCTCCAGGTAAACACACCTTCAGTTACTTATGGGCAATTTTGCTCATATTCCCCATGATAAACCGGTTATTTCGGAAAAGATTAAATTACAGTTAAGTAGTAATTCTCCTACTTATTTTTTATACGGTTAATAATTTTTAAAGAATGATCGCGGGTGTTTTCTATAAACCACTTTCCTGTGCGCAAACCACCAATCATGACACCTGCCAGGAATAAATGGGCTACGTTGGTCTCAAGAGTATGTTTATTAAACACCGGAAGTTGGTATTGATCTTTTTGTGATTTTAATACCCACTTTTTTTAAAAAGGTGTAGTCCGGATGATAGCCGGTCATTGCCAAAACAAAGTCATTCTCTATTGTTATTTTTCCGGATGGTGTTTTAATATCTACCTCTTTTAAACGTATTTCGCTCAAAGTACTTTGATAGTAACAGGCAATTGAGCCTTCTTCAATGCGGTTAATAATATTTGGCCGAATCCAGTATTTAACACCTTCTTTAAACGCTTTTTCCCGAATCACTAATGTAACTTGTGCTCCTTTAAGGTACGTTTCTAAAGCAACATCTGCCGCTGAATTTCCAGCACCTACAACAACAATTTTCTGGCCAACATAAGGATGAGGCTCATCATAAAAATGCTTGACAATGGGTAATTCCTCCCCTGGAATATTCATTAAATTCGGGTTGTCATAAAATCCTGTCGCGATAACAACATTTTTAGTCTGGTATTCTGCCCGGGATGTTTTGATAAAGAAAAGATCATCTTTTTTAAGAAAATCATTTACATTTTCATAAAGATTAATATCTAAGTTCCAACTTTGTACTACACGTCTAAAATATTCCAATGCTTCTCTTCTTGTTGGTTTATCACCGTGGGCAATAAAAGGAACATCACCAATTTCCAGTAATTGCGAGGTTGAAAAAAAAGTCATATTTGTAGGAAAGTGAAATAGAGAATTTACCAGCACTCCTTTTTCAATTACCAGATATTTAAGCCCTTGTTTTTTGGCTTCAATTGCTACAGTAATTCCAATGGGTCCCGCTCCGACAATAATTACATCGTAAGTTTCTTTCATTTTTTTATCTATTATTTATTTGACCTGTATTTTGCTAATTCCTGATTTAAAGAAGAGCCCAATCTTTTGAGCATTAATTCCGCTATTTTTCGAATAATTTAAAAATTCCTGATCGTTTTTCTCTACCGCAATAAGTAATCCACCACTTGTCTGAGGATCGCACAACACTACTTTTTGTATTTCAGATATATGCGATATTTTTTTTCTAAAACTCAAATAGTTGCGATTAGTACCGCCAGGAATTGTCTTTTTCTCAATATATTTTTCAATATTCTTAAATACCGGAACATCTTTATAATTAACTTCTGCGGATAAACCGCTGGCCTCACACATCTCTATCAGATGGCCTAATAATCCAAAACCAGTAACATCTGTTAATGCTTTAACACTTTTTATCTTACTAAGATTTTGTCCAAAGCTATTTAAGGTTAACATGGATTTAGTGACCGCCTGGAAATCCCTGCCTTCCAAAATATTTTGTTTTTGTGCTGTTGTGAAAATTCCTACCCCCAAAGGTTTTGTAATAAATATGTCACAGTCTTCGGTCGCTCCGCCATTTGTAAGGATTTCGTCTTTTTTTGCAAAGCCGGTAACAGCCAAACCAAAAATCGGTTCAGGTGTATCAATGCTATGACCACCCGCAAGCGGGATCCCTGCTTTTTTGCAGATATCCCTGGCTCCATCAAGGACAACTCCAGCAATAGCAGGATCTATTTTAGCAATTGGCCAGCCAAGTATTGCAATGGCCATTAGAGGGGCAGCTGCCATGGCATAAATATCACTAATAGCATTTACTGCCGCTATCGCACCAAAATCAAATGGGTCATCAACAATGGGCATAAAAAAATCTGCAGTACTTATTATAACCTGGTTGTTCCCCAAATCATAAACAGCAGCATCATCGTTGTTATCATTGCCAACAATTAGTTGAGGGAAATAAGATCGTTCTTGCGTTGATAAAATCTTTTTTAAAACCTGAGGAGATATTTTACACCCGCATCCTGCGCCATGAGAATATTGAGTTAGTTTAATATTAGTAATCATTAATAGTGTGTTCGGCTTTTTGGAATTTATCTAGTAGCTTTTGTGCATTTACCATGGCATCCCCGGAAACGGAAGTTATAATAAAAATAGAATTCTCACGGAAACGCTTGCGGGTGAACTCATAGGTGCGATCATAATAATCCAGTAACATATCTGCTGCCTTTGTGAAATTGTCCAATTCTATAAAGTATAATATGGATTTAATTTTCTCGCTGCTTATTTGATTCTTAAGGTTTCTGATGCTGGTTGTTAACTCCGTTTTTGGACATGATCCGTATTCAGCGACTAGTCTTTTAAGTCTGTTTTCGCGATTTACTTTTATTTCTACAACGTTGCCAGTTTTCATTCTGTCCCATAATGCGTCCGGCAGATTGACCTGACCAATTCTTAAACTTTCACCTTCAATCCAAATAGGTTGTTCTGTATTGAGATTTGCTAAAAGATTATGGATTTCATTTTGAAACTGCTGCGTAGTGGGTTGTTCAGGCATACCAATGTGCCCAAAAGCGGATCCCTTGTGTCTTGCCAGGCCTTCCAGGTCGATTATCTGCTGACCTGATTTATATAGTTCATGTAAAATATCTGTTTTACCGCATCCAGTTGATCCATGAAGAACATTTAGTTTTTTTATTCTTTTAAAATCAGCAATCTGTAAATTTCTATAGGCTTTGTAACCACCCTCCAATACGTCGCATTCCATACCTAACAATTCAAACAGCCAGGCTGTTTTCTCGCTTCGCATTCCCCCCCGCCAGCAATATACTTTTCTTGATTTTCCTGACGCTAGATCCTTTGCGCTTTGTGCAAGCTTTTTTATTTTAGGTCCTACGAAAGCAAGGCCTTTTTCAACGGCAGTTTCTTTACCAAGATTTTTATAAATAATCCCTATTTCATGTCGTTCCTCATCACTAAAAATGGGAATATTTAGCGCACCGCTAATATGACCTTTTCGGTACTCATTAGGGGATCGTACATCAATGATAGGAATAGAGTGGTCGGAAGAAATAAAAATACTTGCCGCAATGCGTTTCATAATATATCTGTTTTAGCTTTTGAAGATGAATTAGAAGATAATAATTTTAGTAACCCATGAAATTGAACCAAATAATAAACCGGTTGCCACCCCTGTACCTATACCTATAAGAATCATTACGAGTCTGGGATTCAGTTTTTGGTGAATTTTACTGTAACTGGCAGCAGCTTTTGGGTTATGCGCGATATATACAGGATAAAAAAAAGATTGAATAGCTGAATTTATAACCCCCCAAAATAATCCAATCAAAAACAAATGAAAGAAGGGATGACCTGGTATGAAAAGGTAAATATAGGCAACACATAAAAAACCGAGGCTAAACCATAGTATCAGTTCTTTTCCCTGGGTAATGCCTTTTAATGATAAAAGTCCCATTACCACACTTGGCGATGATAAAATTATAATTGTATACCAGTCCATATATTCGATTTTCTTAAAAGATAATTTACACCGGAAAATAATAAATTTGCTGCCCACTTCAAATTAAGGGACCAAGTTTTTTTAAAATTTTCCGACTAATCTAAAAATAAATGCTAAAAAGCTAATAAATGATGAGATTGGAGTAGAAAAAATAAACAAACCCTTGCGTTAATAACCAAAAATCGCTATTCTTCTCAGTATCAAAGAATATGTGGGTTGACGAAAGGTTTAAACTTTTTATTCATAAGGTTTCCCGATAAATATTAAATAAACTTTTCCTTGATTTTAAATTGAGAAGTTAAGATATTGATATACCGCAGAATAAGATAAGATCTAACAGAAACTTACTAATAATATATAACATACAGGAGGTCTGGTATAATGACTAAACAAGAATTAGTTTCAAAAATTGCAGATGATGCAGATATTTCTAAAAAAGCTGCAGAAGATGCACTTAATTCCTTTATAGGAGCTGTAAAAGGCGCTTTATCATCTGGTGGAAGCGTTAGCCTTGTTGGTTTTGGTACATTTGGGGTGTCTGCAAGAAGTGCCCGTACAGGTAGAAATCCGCAAACAGGCGCAGAAATTCAAATACCTGCCCGCAATGTTCCAACATTTAAAGCCGGAAAAGGTTTAAAAGAAGCTGTTAACTAAATACTGTTTAAAATTTTAAAAGCGGAAAGATACTGTTTTTCCGCTTTTTTTATATCTACCAGTTCTGATAAGCTTTAGCAAATGAAATCGATCTATCTTTCTATTGTTACTTCGTTATTATTTTATGGTTGTGCAGGATATTTATCTCAAAAACAACCATTTACCAAAAAAGAAATATTTCAAAATCAAATAGCAACATTGATTGAAGACACTTTATTATCAAATGCTCATATTGGAGTTTATATAGAGGCATTGAGCGATGGGGAAGTTTTATACACGTATAATGAAAACAAACTCTTCTTGCCCGCATCTAATCAAAAGCTTTATACATCTGCTGCCGCGCTCGAAAAATTAGGGCCGGATTTCAAATTTATAACAGAGGTCTATTCTTCGGGTGAAATTATTGATAGCGTATTGTATGGCAATTTGTTGATAAGAGGAATGGGCGACCCATCCATATCCGGCAGAATGTATGATGATGATCTGCTTACTATCTTTAATGGATGGGCAGACTCACTTTTTGACAAAGGAATAAAAAAGGTTAAAGGTGATCTGATTGGCCTTGACGGTTATTTTACCGATGAGATATTAGGAGAAGGCTGGAATTGGGACGACGAAACGTACTGGTACTCCGCGCAAATAAATGCTCTTTCTTTCAATGATAACTGTATTGACATAACTTTGATCGCTGGAAATGAACCTGGTGATTCGGTGCGATTAGAAATAAATCCTGAAACAGATTATACGTCTATTACGCACGATGTTATTACCATTCATGCTGATTCGTCTTCTTCAATAAATTATACGCGTCAAAGAGCTAAAAATATAATAGAAATAGAGGGCGGCGTTTCAATAGGTGATACTGTCAAGAAATCGATTACCATAGAAAAACCTGCACTCTGGTTTGTTACAATCTTAAATGATGTATTTACTAGAAGAGGACTGCTAATTGAAGGCCAGGTTCTAACCGGCAGTATGCCATTTGAGTTATTTAGCGGATTCTTAAATAAACAATTTACCCATTTATCTACGCCCATAAAAGAGTTGATAAAAGTAGTAAATAAGCCCAGTCATAATTTTTATGCTGAACAAATATTTAAAACGCTTGGTGCTGAAATAATCCAAAACGGAAGTGCCGAAGGGGGCAGCATTGTAATTAGTGACTGGTTAAAAGAAATAGGGATTGACACATCTTTGGCGATTGCCGTTGACGGCTCCGGTTTATCCAGGATGAATTTGGTATCGCCGATAGCGACTGCGGCGGTTTTGAGACATATGTATAATAGTCCAAACTTCGAATATTTTTTTGATTCATTGCCCATAGCAGGAGTTGATGGCACAATTGAAAAAAGGATGAGAGGAACTATAGCTCAGGGCAATTTAAGGGCAAAGACAGGCTCCCTAAGATATACCAAAACGTTATCCGGTTATACAACAGACAGATCCGGAAAAGATTATCTTTTCGTTATCATGGTTAATAATTATCCCATTCCAACTTCTTACATAAATGAATGGCAGAACAAAATTGGAGTTTTATTAACAGGATTTGAGAATTAGCGGAATTCAGTAATAATTAAGACGGTTTTTTGTTTATTTGATTGTTTACCTTTCGTGATATTTATTATTATTTAGCAAGGTAAACTGCAAGAAATCAAATTTGGAGGCAAAATGCTGGAATTATATCAAAAATTTAAGAACTCATTGCGTTATATTGAAGATTTTGCACCACTAATTTTGAGATTATTACTGGCTTATGTTTTTTACCACACAGCACTGGAAAAGCTTACATCTATTGAATCTACTGCGCAATGGTTTGAATATCTTGGCATTCCTTTACCGACCCTTAACGCTTACATGGCTGCATTAACAGAAACACTTGGTTTTGTTTTACTGGCCATCGGTCTGGGGACAAGAATTATTTCAATTCCCTTAGTAATAGTTATGCTGGTTGCATTATTTACTGTGCATTTAGAACATGGCTGGCTTGTAATAGGCAGCAGCGGCAATGATCCGGAAATTGCCCAACGAGTTGCAATGGCTAAGCAAATTCTGCAGGAATATGGCAATTGGGATTGGTTGTCAGGAAAAGGAACTTTTGTTATTCTGCAAAATGGAATAGAAAATGTAGTAACCTATGCAGCAATGTTGTTGACCTTAGTTGTATACGGACCTGGTAAATATAGCATTGACGCTATTATCGAAGCAAAGATGAGCAAAAATAAGTCTTAAACTTTGGTAATAACCTTTTTTAGTTTTAGTTCTGCCATTAACCATTTCACGAGGGTCTTATACAAAATTTTCGGATCTATCGGTTTGGCAATGTAGTCATTCATTCCAGCTGCAAAACATTCATCACTATCCCCAATCGCTTGCGCTGTTAATGCAATAACAGGGATATCTAATCCTAGTTCCTTGCGGATATTTTTTGTTGCGGTTATGCCATCCATGTTAGGCATGGCAATATCCATTAGAACCAGGTCGTATCGTTTTTCTTTGAGCATTTTAATCGCAATAACTCCATCATCGGCCACATCTACCGGGATTTCTGATTTTGCCAGCAGAGCTAGAGCAACGCGCTGGTTTATGCGATTGTCCTCTACAAGAAGAATTGTTGCATTATCTTTTAGTTTATATAATCTGTCAACTTCTTTGCTAACGGAGTCGGCCTTTTTAAATATTATACCCTTTGCTGGACTTAACATGTTTATTAAAATATTTACCAGAATATCTTTTTTTATGGGTTTAGTAATTGACCAGATATTTTCTTTGCTTTTAAAAACAGACAAATCTTTTTCTTCGCTTAAAGTAGTTAAGATAATAATAGGAATATTGCTTTCATTTCTAAGAGTTTCAATTACCAGTTTTAAGTTAAGATTTGGGTATTGATGATCTATGAATACCACATCATAATTATTTTTTTTCAACTCTTCCTGTAACTTTACCTCTCCTGATAAACTATTTACCTTATAATCATACTTGTCCATCATCTGCGTTATCACAATACCATTGATTGGGTGAACATCCAAACAAAGGACTGTTAGCCCGCTTGGCGGATTTTTAACCTCTTGCTTGTTTTTTAAACTCTCATTATGAACAACGAATTTTGCTGTAAAATGAAACGTACTACCTGGTCCGCGGCCATCTTTACCATTTAGTATATCAAACGGTCCCTGGGTATTTGGGAAAATAATTTTCGCAGGACTTTCGACCCAAATATTACCATTCATTAATTCACAAATTTGCTGAGATATGCTTAATCCCAAGCCACTGCCACCGAATTTTCTTGTAGCGGAAGTATCTGCCTGGTTAAAGCTTTTAAATATGGATTCTATTTTTTCCTGTTCAATACCTGTTCCGCTGTCTGAAACCGAAAATTTGAGGGTTACATTATTTTGGGTTAATTCTTCAGCCTGCACAATTATTGTTATTTCGCCTTTTTCTGTAAACTTATAGGCATTGCTAATTAGGTTGACAAGTATCTGACGCAGTCTTTTGGGATCTCCACGCAGGCTTTCAGGTAGATTATTGGCAATATAAATGTGAAGGTTTATATTTTTTTTATCCAACAAAAATACCATCATATCAGCAGCATCTTCCACAACTTTATGTACATTAAAAAATACGCTATCCAGATCTAATTGACCTGTTTCTATTTTGGAAAGATCGAGAATATCATTTGTTATTGACAGCAGCTGATCTGCACTGTGTTTAACCATTTTAACATAGTTTTTTTGTTCAACAGTGAGGGTCGTTTCCAGCATTAGGTCGGTTATGCCAATGACACCGTTTAAGGGTGTTCTAATTTCATGGCTCATATTTGAGACGAAATCTCTTTTGGAGCGATTAATCAGTTTTATTTCTTCCAAAGATTCTAAATACTTGCTCTCAAATTTATCTGTTTGAACCTTGGGTCTTGTTTTTATTCTATTGGTTTTCTTTTTTACTAATAAAAAATAGAAACCATAAATCAGCAAAGCTATACCTAACCCCAGAAATAATGATAACATATCTATCTCTAAAATATTTGCAGGGAATATTTTTGAATTTTGAACAAAGAGGCTAATGGGTACTATATTTGCCGCTAAACGTATCACCATATTCTTCCGTGATCGGGGTTTATGCCTTTCTCAGTAAGAGAACGCACGAATACATTGTTTAAACACATTAGTTATTTTCGGTAGATACAATGGAATATTTATAATTTAAATAAATGTGGTAAATGATTCCTGTGGGGGCAATACAGTCCAAACAAAGGGGAAGTATCATTTTTGTACTCCCCCTTAAAATAAATATTTATTGCAGATCTTCAAGCATTAATTCTCTTACATATTTTACGGGAGCACTTCCGTAACTTAAAAATTTCTCATGAAACTCTTTTAGCTTAAAATTATCACCTAATTTAGATTTTATCTCTTCTCTTAAGCTATAAATTTCTGTAAATCCGGCAAAATAACTGCATAATTGAACCTGGGAAAGTTTTACTCTACGCCATTTGCCATTAGCTTCAGTTTCTTCCTGGAAGGCCTGGTTTATCAACAAATCCATGGCATCTGTTTTGCTTAGATTTAAAACATGTACGCCATAATCTAAAATAGTATTACAAACGACTCTAAGATACCATTTATAATACATCAGCCACATTTCCGGAGAATTATTATAGCCTTCTTCCAGCATCATTATTTCAGTATAATTTGCCCAGCCTTCAATCATGGCTCCGTTACCCAAAATACTTTTTATAATGCTGGGTGACTGGTTGCTATAGACCAACTGGGCGTAGTGACCGGGTATTGCTTCATGGATATTCAATATCTGCAGCATATAAAAATTATATTCCCTTAAATAACTTTCAGCCTCTTCTTCAGAATAATCGTTTAAAGGTGTTACATTGTAAAAGGTTTCAGCATTCTTATCATAAGGTCCTGGAGCTGAAATAGAAGCGCCAGCTCCCGTCCCTCTCATATATGCCGGTGTTTCGCGGACTGTCAGTGGTTTATCCGGATCCAAAAAAAGTAAGTCTCTTTTTTTAACAAAAGCTTCCAACTCGGGAATCTGCTTTTTAATTGCTGTTATAAATGAATCACGATGAACATGTTTCAAAGCGATAACATCAATTAATTGCCTGGTAGCTTGCAGGCTGTTCGGTGGTGTTTTTTTGTTTGGAAAATACTGGGTCCAAATTTCATTAGTTAAATCCGCCATTATTCCATGAACGCGATTTTTCTCATCAAGCGCTTTTTGATAAATCTCTTCAGCTGTTGAGCTAGCCTGAATATCCAGTTTAAATTTTGCATCGTACAGCTCTTTTCCTAAACGAAAGCTCCTGGCATTATCCTTCAAAGAGGGTTTTAAATCCTTCTCCAGCCAGTGGATATAATCCTTAATCGCAGCAACCGCATCATCCAGACGCTTTTGTAATTGCTCTTTCTTATCTGGATCCCATGTGGATTTTTCAAGTGAGTCTTTGATACTATTTTTAAAAGTAGGAATAGAGCCTTTATTCTGCAAGACAGCTAGTTCTGTATGCTCAATGGTTGGATTTTTTAAATTCTCTTTGGCTTGCTTGTAATAAGCGGGAACATTCTCAAGTTTTTTATAGATATTTGACAGACGCGTTTCAAGTGGCTGTCCATCATAAGTTAAAACCCTGTTGAAAGTGCCGCCAAGGTTATAATTGGATGGAAATATCTGACCGGATTTAAATTCATTAATCCCCCACTCAATATCTTCAAGCATGTTTTCAATCATATAATAATCAGTTTTATTGTTTTGATTTAAATTGTCCAAATTAAAAGAACGTAACATTTTAAAATATTTCTCAGCAAATGCTAATTGCATTTCAGCATGTTCTTTGTTGGGAACATATAAAACACTGTCATAACTATGATCACCGGCCCAGGATGCCCACCCGGGGTATATTATCCATAAATCATTTATAAATTGCTCTTTAGCCATATTAAAATCAGCATTTATTTCAGCAGTTTGATTGCACGAAAAAAGGAATAATAATGATACAAAAATAAGTGTAGATTTCATTTTGATCTCCGCTTTTGATTGTTTTTTACAGTGTATAAAACACATCATCAAAGCAATTTGGCCGCAATTCTGTGTAATTAAGAATAATAAACTAGCTATGCTAAATAAATAAAACAAGTCCGGTTATCCTGCAAATAAATAATATTTAGCGTAAGAGGTTGTTTACGTAAGGTATTTTTTTATAAATTTATCATTCCTAAAAAATACCCGCAGTTAATAATTTGTTCACATTAAGAAAGAGATCCCATCATGAATGAAAGTTATTATGTTGCCGTTTTTGGCGGAGCTGTGGCAGGTTCTGAAGCTGTTGATATTATGGTTAAAAGTGGAATTAAAGTAGTAGTGTTTGAACAAAATTCACTTCCCTACGGGAAAATAGAGAGTGGATTACCAAAATGGCATATAAAACTGCGCGATAAACAAGAGCAGAAAATTGATGCGCGTTTGGATAATGAGGATGTTCATTTTGTACCGAACTGTACTTTGGGGAAAAATGTCCACTTCAATGATGTTCTTAATAATTGGGGTTTTAATGCGGTTCTTCTGGCAACCGGGGCCTGGAAAGATCGGGATTTTCCCATTAAAAATATTGAATCTTTTTTAGGTAAAGGCTTTTATTATCAAAATCCATTTGTTCAGTGGTTTAATTTGTGTCATGATCCCAATTACAATGGACAGCATTTTACAATTGAAGACGGCGCAATTATTATAGGTGGCGGATTAGCTTCCATAGATGTGGCCAAAATATTAATGATTGAATCTTTCAAAAAAGCTATGAATAAATTAGGCAAAAATCTTGATTCAATCGAAATCGAACGAGCAGGTTTACCAAAAACAGCTGAAGAACAGGGGATAGCACTAGAAGAATTAAATTTAAAGGGTTGTAGAATTTTTTATCGCAGACGGATTGTTGATATGCCATTATCACCTGACCCGGCCTCGAATTCTGAAGTGGATATCGAAAAAGTGCATAATGTAAGAAGGAAAATAATAGCACTGGCACAAAGTAAATTCCTTTTTAAGATAGAGGAATGTTTTAGTCCAAAAGAGGCTATTATTGAAGAAAACAAACTCAGCGGTTTAGTGATGCATAAAAATATTATTAAAGATGGTCAGATAGTACCTGTACCTGAAGAAATTCACAGAATTACAGCACCATTAGTTATTTCTTCAATAGGCAGTATTCCGGATAAAATAGAAGGAATCAAACAAGTGGGAGAAAAATTTGATATTGAGGATCCCACAACAGGCAAGTTAAGGGGTTTTAAAAATGTTTTTGCTTTAGGTAACGCGGTAACAGGGAAAGGAAACATTAAGGAGTCACAAAAACACAGCAGAAGTGTATCTGAAATTATAGTCAAAAGCTATTTAGGTATCCTTGATGAGGATGCCATAGATGAGTCAGAAATGATAAAAACGGGTATTGATGAACAATTATCTCCGGTAGCTGGTTTAATTAAAAAAGGAAAAGCACTTTCTGAACAGCAAAGTAAAATTATTTTGGAAAAAGTAAGAAAACTACAGAAAGAAGCCGGTTACAGTGGAAATTACCAAAAATGGATTAGTGACCATTTACCACTGCGCCAGGAAAACATGTAACAAAATGACAAAAAAGAAAAACTCAAAGCTTGTTTATAGCACGAATCCGCAATATAGCGTGTCCGCCAAAAAGGAAATTAAAACGCTAAATCCTTCAAATTCCGGAGCTGCTTATATCGAAAGAGACCGAAAGCAGAGAAGAGGCAAGGTTGTTACCGTTATTTCAAATTTATCGGGGAATTTAAAGGAGCTGCAAAAAGAATTGCAGAAAGAGTGCGGAGCTGGTGGAAGCTTAAAAAATGGAAATATTGAGATACAAGGCGATCACCGCGAAAAAATTGGGCTTATTCTGCAAAAAAAAGGTTATCAAATAAAATTCAGAGGTGGATAAGACTTAAGTATTTGATTTTCTCAGATTTATCGCAATGATTTTAATCACTTTTTAACTCTTTTATGGATTAAAAATAAGTTTTTTTCTCAATCAGGCTTTGATAATCGGGTTTTATCTTTGTATGTTAGGCAATAATCTGCTTGAAGCTTGAAAAGGATATAATAGATATAGTTCCTTTTATTGCCGGACAATGACAAAAAATTGTGATAGGCACCGTTGTTATCTATCATTCCATGACCTCTGAATAACAACTTCGGAAACTATAGGATTACTTTAGGCGGCTGGATTTTCGGTTAATGCGCACTTATTGTATTCATTTTATTCTAAAACGATGCCAGTCTGTAGCATAGATTTTTACAGAACTTTGTATTTATAATTAAACAACAGGTCAAAAATTTAAAAAATGAGGCTTATCTTTAATAAATAACAACATATAGGAACATATCACAAAGAGGGGGTACTCAACGTGAGCAAAGGAAAAAGCGTTCCAGGTATTAGCCGGATCGATTCCAAGCATACACATGGCTGGTATGTGCGTGTTTATGGAAATGGAGGAGTTTTTGCTTCCAAGCTTTTTAGTGACCGTATCTACGGTGGCAAGGATGCAGCATTAGATAACGCAAAAGCATATCGTGATCGTTACTCTAAAATCGCGAAAGAATTTAAAAGAGAGGGCCGGAATCCAAACAGACGTCCTTTTTATTCCAAAGCACCAAAAAATAATCAAAGTGGAGTGGTAGGAGTAAATGAAGTTAAAACCCGCATCAGGGGCAAGGAAGTCCATTATTATCAGGCAACCTGGAGTGAAGGCGGCAAAGCCAACTCATGCAAGTTTTATGTCTCCAAAAAACGAAGCAGGGAAGACGCGGAGAAACTGGCAATAAAATTGCGATTAGAAAAAGAGAAGCTTCTTAAGAACCAGTGGAAAGACATGATGAAGGAAGAAGAGCAATACCAGAAGCAAATAACAAAGAAAATAGCTAAAAGAAACTAAATAATCTTACATCTCCGTCGGGAATACTATTTCCGGCGGAATTTTATAAAAGAAACCCCATCCAATTACATCTATATAGCAATGGCTGAAAAAATGGAATCCAATTTGGGAAAATCCGTTAAACGAGCCTATCTGGATTGTTTAAATTTACAAAAAAGTGAAACTGTTCTTGTTTTAACAGATGATGATACTCTTGAATTAGGACAGGCATTCTACAAAGTAGGACAGGATATTTCAAATCAAACCCATATGGTGGTTATGCCGGTAGCAAAAGTGAATGGTGAAGAACCATCTCCGGCCATCTCGGAAATGATGCTAAAATATGATGTAGTTGTTTGTCCCACTGTAAAGTCTTTAACACATACAGATGCCAAAAGAAATAGCAATACGAGAAATGAACCAAGCAAGTATGCACAA
>CAVRRG010000055.1:0-63852 GCA_963723365.1 Calditrichota bacterium
GGGAATTATCATCAGTGAAAGGCCGCTGCACTATTTTTCGGCTACTCATATGCCGCCAAAAGGTTTTCCCACCACCCAGTTCGATATGGTGATCGCAGAGGACGTAGGGTTGTACAAATTTGATATACTAGGGCAACGGGGTCTGGCCAAGATCAAGGAAGCCATTCAGATCCTCGCCCCATATAGAAAACGAGCCCATGGCTTCCCAATACAGCGGAATTTTTTCTCGATGAAAGGGATCAATTCGTAGGTAATGGCGTCGCCGTAGGGTCCCAGGTTTTCAGAGTTCACCGCATAGGAGTCATCGTAATAGGGATTGGCATGCTGAATCTTAATGATTACCATCCGCGGGAAGTCCGGACCCGTCCATTCTTTGTAAAACTCGTAGGCGTGCTCCTGAACAATACGGTTGTAGCCATGAACGTTAAATCTCTCGCTGTAATCAGGTTCGAGGTCCACATCGGGTGGTATCGTACGGAAGCCGCTAAAAGTATGCGGGAAATGACCATGATTAATGATGAGCGGGTATTTAACCTCTTTATGCGTTTCAAATCCTTCCGGCAGTAATACTACTGCACCCAGGTACATCGGCCTACCCCAAAATTCAGTGAGCAGCTCGCTTTTCATCCTAACGTGCTTGATATATTTTGTGTCTTTTGGAGATTCAATGGGCGGTATTTCCTGATCCAGTCTTATCTCGATTAAGCTGCTACTGCTATTGATCTTAACTTTTTGGGGTGTGCTGAGCAGGTTTCCGGGCGCCAGATTCCAATGTTGACCTTCCCCTCTATCCATCGGTAATTTGACTACATGGCCGTCAGAACGATTAAAGGTTTCGTAGATATGCAGAAGCCCCTGAACCCAGTATTCTCCCGGCTTTAGGTCTGCCAGGCTGTTAAGGGGATAACCGAAAACGGCAGCGTCAAACAAAACTTTTTCCCCCGGCAGCAGACCATTAACATCTATGCCAAAAGCGAGCTGCGTTTCAGGGCCATCGACAACCTGGAAACGAGGTTCTTTTTCATCATTGGTTGAAATAAGCAGCAGCATCCTGCCGTCCAGGGCTTTTGTAGATTGTTCTTTGGAGAAGGAGATGGCAAAGTTGAGATCGGTTTGGCCGGCCAAGCCGGATATGGCGCTAAAAAAGAATATGTATAACAGAGACGTTAGTGTTTTCATCGTTTTATTCCTCCAATATTTTATTTGGATCAGAAGTCTGCAAATTTTTGCGGGTACTCCCATGATATTTAGTCACTAGATATTGCTTTATAATAGCCATTTAACAACCTAATTGCGGACAGGGCCTTTGATATTTATAAGACATACCCTGGAATCTGTAAAGATTTGGAAATATGATGAATAAAGCATAAGGATTATAGGGTTCAGCTTCAAGGAATTTATTGTAGTTTACACGAAAATTGCCAGCTCAACCGACCAGGTGGAATTAAGAATCATACACTGAATTTTGCGTTTTGCTAAGAGGGAGTGCTGATTTAATGTGAAAAATTGTTTTGATAAATAGGGATATATAGCAGGCGGCGCTTAGCTGTATATTAACGAAAATATATACACATGCTAAGACTTTTTAAAGGGCTTTCCTTTCCCCGTTTCCAGATAATTTTTTAGACTGGCGAGAAAGTAATTCCAGCCATTACTACAGATGTTATAGCACTCAAGATTTGCTGTTAAACCTTCATGTAATAATAAAACTCTGCTTTCAATACCGTTTTCTTCAATTTTCCACCTAATGGTAGTTTTTTCCCATTCATCTTTTTTTGATAGACTTTCAAGATTGTGACGGGCACTTGTAACATGCCATGCAATGGAATGATTTACTGAAAATTCAATAACGTCCATTACCCATGATGTTGAATCCTCAAATTGTACGACCAATTGATCTCCAATTTGATTAATGTTGTTGGATAATTCAGTCCACCATTTATCAATTTCTTTTGTAATAGCATTAAAAACTAATTCAGGATTAGTATTAATCTGTATTTGATTAGAATAATTCTGATTGACCATTATGAACTTTATATAGTATATATTTTAGTCACTGTCCGGCAGGAATTCCGAGTAGAACATTTTGTTATGTGGTTTTCATAGACTATTCTTTAATATTTTCATTTTTAAAAAAAGAAAATTTCCCAGCTTTAATTGGGGCCGCTGAAAATTCTTCCCCGGCAATCGGATTATCATTCAATCTGCTTAACATTGAGATCTGTCCAATATGAGTCAGAATATCTGAAAATGGACCTTGTAATAATCTTTTTGAATATTCAATCCCAAGCTCCTTTTCAGCAAGTACATTATCTATACGATGCAATTCCAAATTAAATCTTTCTATCTCCAATCTTAACAAAAGTATTTTTGGTTTTTCTCTTGCTGTTTTTTCTGTCAAAATGAAAATTCTTGCAGCATTCAAAACATGGAACATATGAGAAATAATTTCATTTGGACTTCTTGTCTCTTTGCCTACTTTGAATTCACCAAAATCCTCATCAGCTGATTTTACAGATTTATGAAATCGATAAGCAATTGTTGATAATGTATGTCTTAGATATTCATTTTTCATTTGAGCTTTTTCAAATTTCAACTCTCTGGCAATTCATTAAACTCTTTACGCTTGGATTCAAACCACTTGTTCATTTCATCGGGATTTTCCATCAGCCCTTGCATTTTCATCATGGCTTGCAAATGCGCTGCATCTTGTTTTTGATACATTTCCATGCCGTGTTGTTTACTCAATTCTGCCATTTCTTCAAATGTATCTGCATGGAACTGCTTATCGCATGCTCCACCTAATTGTTTGCAATTCATTGTTTTCATCTATATCTCCTTATATATCCAAATTGGACAATTTATGATCCCGCCTCGAATGCTGAAAGGACTTGTTATATGTTAACTCTATTAGCAGTTCTCAAATTACTGTGTTTCAGTTGACTGTTTAGTTACTTTATTAAGAGACTGCTTTACAATAAATCCTGACAATAGTATAAATATTAATGTAACAATGGTAACCGGAATGTTATCATCCATTGCGAGTACGACCGCAGATATTAAAAAAGTGATTGCCACCAGACTTGCCCCAGCAATCCTGGTTTTTGGTAATAGCAATAAAATCCCGGCAATTAGCTGCACAACACCATACACAATTAAAATTGGATCGGTAAAACCATATTTACCAAAAAAATCTACATCCTGCTGCAAGAGCATAATTTTTGTAATTCCAGCGGAGATAGCCAGAAATATCAGAACAGCCAAGATCACATTAAAAAGTATTTTCATATTATCTCTATTTTACTGACCTGTAAAAATTTTGCGGCCGACACAAATATCTTTCAAGTTTATTTAAAACCGCCATACGTTTACTGGTTGCAATACTAATAGTATTACTTATTGGAATGTAATCCAATTCGATTGCCTTCTGTATCAATTATTTGAGCAAAGAAACCAAATTCTCCTATATCTGTTTTGGGAAGTACAATTTTTCCACCTTCCTTTTCGACGAGTCCTAATTCTTTAGACACATCTTCACAAGAAAAGTAAATAAGAGTGCCATCACTGCTTGGTTTGCTATGTACTAGACTGTACTAATGAACCCGCTGAACCTATTTTGTCAGGTTCTCCAAACATATACATACTGCTGCCAGGCATTTCAACAAATTGAAATTCGAAATTAAAAACGTTGGAATAAAATGTTTTTGCTCTTTCAAGATCTGTTGCGGCGACCTCAAACCATTGGACCGGATTGTTCATTGTTTTTTCTCCTTTTTTGATTGTGCACACCTGGCGATTTCCAAGTGCGCCTGCTTGTTAGATGGCTGAGGTCTTAAGTGTTCTGGCATATTCGCGGGCAATAATTTCGCGCAGCACCTCAAGATCAACATCGTCAAGCTTATTGATATAGAGACAGGCCACTGATTTTTTGTGCTTACCTAAACGTGCGAAAAACGCTTCTGCGCCATCGAATTTGTCGCCGATATAAAAAGTCATGTTGGCCTTGCCCGGCGAAAAGCCGGCTGCCGGTACATTGCCCTCGCGCCCACTATCGTATTTGAAGTGATGTGTTCCAAAACCGATGATTGAGGTTCCCCACATAACGGCTGGAAGAGCGGTCACTTCCTTGAATATTTTCAGGGAAGTCAGCGTATCAGCCTGGCGGCGGGCGTTCTCAATCCCTGCTATAAAGTCATCCACGGATAGCGATGTCGGTTTGGTTTTGTTCTCAGCCATTTTTGTCTCCTTACCCAGTATCTTTGAATAGTTAGCCTCCCCGCCATGGCAGAGAAGGCTATACGTATTTTATTAGTACGCATCTCCTGTTTGAATTATTCCTGTTAACCACCCGGCCTTGTGCAGAGCTTCAAAATAATGGTAACAGTTAATTAGATATCCTTCACTCCCCGCCAAAGGCCGGCAGGCTGTTCAGGATGACATCCCGAATGTTTGTCATTCTGAGTGAAGCACAGCGTAACAAAGTTGCCACAGCGAATTCGCCGGGGAGAACCGAGGCGAGAATCTAATAGAATGTTTTAATAGAAAAGAGAATGCTAATAATAAAATTTGTCACAGCCAATTTGTTACCGAAATTGTGAAGACTTACACTTAGCGGGAGCGGCACTATGGAAAGTGGCATGTAACGTGAAAAATGTATTTTATACGGGAAGAACGCGGAATTTAAAAAAGCTCCAAAAAAATATTATAAAGCCAAAGATAAAGGCATAGAGATCCCTGTAACGGAAATAAAATTTATTGGCAATGGTCAGTCTTTTTTCTGGAATGCCCATCTCTGCAGGTTTTACACGCAGAATCCAGCCCCATTTTTTATCTTGCACTAATACTTTGTTCCATAAAAGATCATCATGCTTTGCTACGCCGGATAACAATAACAGGCTACCTTTACCAATGGGACTTTTAGTGGTATCGGTAAGAGACGGCGCACCATAAATGAAGCTGTTTTCCTCTAAAACTTCTACAAACAGATGATCCGATTGCTGTATTATTTCTTTCCATTTCCACTCGATATTAACAGGCAGGATATTAGCTAAAAAATAAAAAACAACAAAGGCCATGCTGAAGCCAAAACTGCCTTGTAATAGTGGCAGTATAAAATGAGGGATGGTTTTTAGCTTCAGTAACAGGATAATAATGGTAAGTATACTCAGAGCGCAAATTGTACTAATCAGGGGATGCTCGTAAATTAAATTTTTGGGATTTAAAAATAACAAAGCCACAGATTCTGTGTCAGCAAACAGGTATCTTATATATTTTAAATAAAGAAAGTAAAGAAAGCCGATTGAGCTAAGAAAATAGATAAGTAACTGAACTTTTTGGCGCGCTATAACAGGCAGGTATGAAGTGAGCTTTAAATTATCTGTAAGGTTTTGATGTTCCTGCCAGTTGCACTGATAGAGGACTAAAGAGGTCTCTTTACCTTTTAGTTTAAATCTGCCCTTTTTAATAAGTGTGAAGTCATGCTCATCTAGTTTGCCGAATGTATTTCCGGATATCAGGATTTCTCCTCCTGCAGCTTCTCTTTCTACCCTGGCGGCAACATTTACCACATCCCCAAATATATCACCTTTTTCCACGATGGCGTCACCCGAATGAATGCCAATGCGCACTTTGAGTTTAAATAATTCATCATCAGCCCGTTCCTTTTCTAAAATTTGCTGTATAGCAATGGCTGCATTAACGGCATTTTGCGCTTTTTGGAAAGAGGCCATTATGGCATCACCTATCGTTTTAATTATTTTTCCCCGAAAACTTTTGATAATGGGGAACAGCAAGCGGTTATGACGATCCACCATCAGCCGTCCTTCTACATCACCAAACGTATCCCAATATTCCGTGGATTGTTCAATATCTGTAAAAAGAATGATTACCTCTTTTTGTAATTTAGTGATATGTTTTGAGGTACTATTGGCGACAACCTGTGCGCGTTTCAATGTAAAATCCCTTTTATCTATTCACTAACCCTATGTATCGGTATTTTTACAAGAAATTCAAGTAATCAAACAATCTTGCCTATAACGGGTTTGATTAATCAATGTATGTTATTCTGCTTCCCATTTTAAGATGCGCAGGGCGCGCAGGGTGTTCCAGAGGCTGGGCTGCCCCACTTTTTCCATCTCAAAAAAGACTTTAGCCGGATATTTATGCTCCAGTTTCCAGAAACCATCTGCTGTTTGTTTATTTTTCAGAAGATGCAGGGCGTCCTGCATGCGATCATCCTTTTTGATATTCTTTTCCTGGAAATAATCCAGGCAGTGTATGATATCGAAACGCCAGCGTGGTGGAAAAGAGAGTTTGGTCATATTGGGATTAACAGATTGCCAGGTTGTGTTTGATTTGTACAAATGATGTTCAAGCAGAAACTCTATGCCTTCTTTTTGTTTTTGCTGAATGGCTTTTATTATAGCACTATCCGGAAATCTTTTCTCATATGCCCAAAACCCTTCCAGTACAGATAGGGTTGTGTGAAACGAACTGTGTATTGCTCCTTCATGTCGATTGCAGTTCCACCCTTTATCAGGCATTTGTTCTGCTATTAAAAACTTAAGCATTCGATCTATCCGCTCATCTTCTATTTGAAAATGACAGAGCATGGATAGCAGCATTGCAGTAACACAGCACTCACCATACTGCCAGCTTTTCCAGTAATTTATACCGCCATCTTGTTCATAGAATCCTTTATCGAGAAGCAGGCGGCAGGCCTTTTCTGTGTTTCTCGTGTTTGGCGCGCCAAAGCGTTTTAAGAGCAGCAGGGTATAAAAGGTGGATGTCCATTTGGGCGAATAGAGTTTATTTGACCAGCTGCCGTTTTCCTGCTGCAGATCCATGAAGCGCTTACCCCAACCCTCTTTCAGAATTTTCTGTTTCTCTTTCTCAATATCTTTACCCGGCGCTTTAACCAAATCCCTGAGTGTGTGATAGCGAATAGCAGGATCACCTTGCAGCAGCCAGGCTATTTGTTTTGTATATTTTTGCATAAAATCCATTCTCTCTTATTTAGGATGCCTGATATCGTCATCCTGAGCTCGTCTCAGGTTCTCTTGCCTTTTTAGGATGCTGAAATAAATTCAGCATGACGTTGGGTTGGTGCTCGTGACGTTTGGCCTGGTCTGAGCTTTATATAGCTGTTGTGCATACGTAATAATAAGGGGATGTGGAAACAAGTTCAACATGACGGAAAAGAAACACGTCATCCTGGGCTTGTCTTTAGGATCTCTCGCCTATTTAGGATGCTGAAATGAATTCAGCATGACGTTGGGGCTTGGTATTCGTCATCCTGAGCTTTATATAGCTGTTGTGCATACGTAATATTAAGGGGATGTTGAAACAAGTCAGTCGTAAGACAGATCCCCGCCGGCGGTCTGGCAAGCTGCTTACCAGCGTGATTCAACATGACGGAAAAGAAACTTGTCATCCTGAGCTTGTCTCAGGATCTCGGAATATACTTCCTGATTTCAGAAGTTCTGTTTTTAATTATCTATCACATGGTAAAAGCATAACCCAGTTTTGCAAACAGTGTTCTATTTGTCTGTGTAAAATTGACAGCCTGGTCGCCATAATAGTTGTCCGAATATCCCAGGAAGAACACCGTGTGTGGATTTATTTTATACGAAAATAAAAACTGGCTGAATAAAGATTGTGTTTCTGGATCAACATCATCATCATTATACAGGCTAGTATTTCTGTCATAATCCACAGATTGAAGTATGGCCCTTAAAAACATTCTTTTTGTGAACTGATAAGTAAATTTCATACTGCTTAAATGAGCCGTATACAATCTGCCGGCATCAACATCCAATCTTTCCCAGGTATGGTTTAGCTCCAGGCGTATATGCAAACCCAGTAATAACTCTATCATGGGGCTCAGCTGATATCGTGTTCCCAGGCGGGTGTTGGCATAATCAATCCGGTCTCCAAAAGTCCAGCCCAGGTGCGCAAAAACCATGGAAGAAGGTCTTATACCGGCGCAACCAGCCAGCCAGAATACATTTTTAAATGTTTTTCCATCGTACCTGTCCGAACCGAACTCACTATAAATACTGGCATGCGATTGCATAGGGCCTTCGTAATTTACATTAGCAGATATAACGCGATGCAGGAGATTGTCCTGGATATCACGTTTGTAGTCATAACTGGCTGAGATACTAAACCAGTTATACCAGTGTCCGGGTTTTTCTCTCCAGCGGTACTGCCCGCCAATTTCACTATAGCTGTAACCCACCTGGGAGATAAACCCTAAATCTGCTCTAAAATCATTATCGACTTGCTTGTGTGTTCCATATAGATAGTAGTCTTTTGAGGAATGTGAATAATGGGTGTGATATGCATTCCCGGTAAACTCATCTTGCGATTGATCAAAATTCATGCTTATAGAATCAGGATAGTGGGTGCGGGATTGCAGTACCTGAAATTGAAAACGATCTTTTTTTGTGAATTTAATATCACCATCCACACCGGCCATTCTGTTATGATAATTATCTCCTTCACGACCAGAAATAATAGCTCCTAAATTGGAAGATTCACTAACATCCACTTTATAACGTAAGGCACTGCCCTGGCTTTTTTTATTTAATGATTCGGAATTCGAACCCTCTGTTGCAGGAATTAAAAAGTTTGTAAGGTTGTCCTGCACCGTATAAAGCCCTACAGAATGGATACCCTCTTTACCTGTAAGTTTTACACCCCAGGTTGGATCGGCCATGGTACGTGTATGCGTTGTGTTGAAGGGAGTTGTAAAAAAGTCATTACTCTCCAGGAAAAAAGGCCGCTTTTCAGGATAATAGAGTGCAAACTGATTATTTATATCCAATTGAAAAATGTCCGCTTCAATATTGGAAAAATCAGGATTTAGCGTTCCACTCAGGGTCATGTTAGGAGTAAAGCCCCATTTTGCTGTCAATCCAAAATCATACTTTTCTTCAGTATTTTTAAAGGGCCCGGAAGTATCATCCCTACGGGCCTGCGATCTTATAACATTGAAGGTAGGATCAATTTCAATATTTTTCCCGGGTGAAGCACCGGCAAAACCGATAAGTTTTTCAGCCTGGCACATATAACAGTTGTTATTACGGTCACGTATCCAGGTACCAATATGGTGCCTTACACTCCTGGGATAACTGCGCACCACATCAAAACCCCAGGTCTGCTCTTCTATATTATCAGGAAAACTGAGAGCGCTGAATGGTATGGCCATTTCTACAATATAACCTTCATCTGTTATTCTTCCGTCAGATTCCCAGATAGCATCCCAGCTGCCACCGCCGCCGGTGGGTGTTTCAATCATATCTGATTGTATTCCAAAAGGATTACATACAAAATCATAAGAACGCCGCTGGTCATTAAAGGTATCGAACAGGATAAGTACCCAGTCATCATCCCAGGTATTATCCCGATCACAAAAACGGGCTCTTATCTGATCAGGTTCAGGATCGTAGGCCTTAAAGGCAACATATATATGCGTATCATTATAAACCAACAGCGCTTCCGTTTTAACCGGGGCCTCAATATTTTCACCGGGACTAACCTCTATATTGGCATCAATTTTTACAGCTTTATCCCAGAATTCCTCATTTAAATAGGCATCTACTTTCATAAGCGCATTTACCTTGGGTACAAGGTATGTCACCTGTTCTTTTGGCTGCAGAGAATCCGGAGTTTGAGAAAGTAAAGAGCCAAAGATAAGGAAAGTTATGCTGCTTATAATGCAGAAAACAAAACCTATACGCATGAGCTAATCCTCATATTGTGAAAAAAAGTGCTTGAGATATAAGGTAAGACGAAGGTTTATTGAAAAAGTTAGCCCTTATTTGGAAAAAGTTTGAAACAGCACGCAGTGTTTGATGGCGCAGGACGGGATCACCTAGCAGCAACCAGTTGATTTGCTTTGTATATTTTTCCATTCAATCAATTCTCCCTATTTCGGATGCCTGATATCGTCATCCTGAGCTCGTCTCAGGATCTCTTGCCTTTTTATTAGGATGCTGAAATAAATTCAGCATGACGTTGGGATTGGTGCTCGTGACGATGGGCCTGGTTCACCATCCTGAGCTTTATATAGCTGTTGTGCATATGTAATATTAAGGGGATGTTGAAACAAGTTCAACATGACGGAAAGGAAATACGCCATCCTGAGCTTGTCTCAGGATCTAGCGGCTAATTCCTTGCAGTATCCTGTCTTTTTCTGTTTATATTTTTTTAAAAGGTGCTTGCAGCACATCCCGCAGTGCTTGCTGGCGAAGGACAGGATATTACAAAACAAAGTGAAAACTAATAACTTCAAAAAATTTTATATTTGGTTTTGAGATTATACTTTGTACCTTGACAACATAATTATAGGTATCTAGTTTTTTGCTTTATTGTTTCAGTTGTTATTCAATCGAAAATAAAATATATCGCGGAGAATAGTGCACATTATTCATCGCGATTTTTTTTTGTTAAAAGCTTAAAAATTAAGTACCCAATATTCAATTTTTTTAAGGATTAAGATTATGGAAAAAGGAACAGTTAAATGGTTCAATAGCACAAAAGGCTTTGGATTTATATCAAGAGAAGAAGGTGATGATGTTTTTGTGCACTTCAACGAAATTCAGGGAGAAGGCTATAAGGCATTGGATGAAGGGGATCAAGTTGAATTTGAACTTGGAGAAGGCCCCAAAGGACCTATGGCAACAAAGGTCACTAAGGTATAATTCTTATACATTCGCGCTAAATCCCCGGTTGATTTCAACCGGGAACTTTTTATTTCTTTGAATTTGGATTTGAAGAAAAAGAAATATCTTAATTTAAATGGAATAGGTCAAATAGTACTTATATATCTATTTCCTCTTTTGGATACTTTCAACAATTTCCTTTGCTGTAAGTTGAATATTGGCAAAAGAATCTACATAGGGGCGTGCTCTGGAGATGGCAACATTTAAGATAACCCTGCTGCTTTGTGTATCAATCATCCTGATGGAAAAAGAAACTGTTGAACCAAATCCGGCAACACCATCCCAAATTAAATAATCAGTAAGTTCACCAATAATCACTGCATCAGCGCCTGTTATTTTGCCAATTTCTGCTGCGTTTTTGGAATCAATTATTCCTGATTGCTGTAAAACCTGTTCATCTAAAAGTTTAGCAATTTGACCTCTCTCAATTAATTTCAAATTTTTTATTGTAGCCAATTCGTTTGCTAAAAGATTGGCAACTACCCGGCCGCCGTCTTCTCCGGCGCTTTTATAGTTAGTCAGGCTGGCCTGCCCCTCATCTTCAAAAACATAATTCAGATCCATAACGGCTATATTCCAGTCTTTTGAAAAAAGGAGTTCCTTTTCCATAGAAATGGTTGGAGCAACCTGAACAGGGACGCAGTTTAAAAGAAAGGTTGACATTAAAACAGTAAGCAGGATGATCTTCATAATTCTCCTCAAATAAATATTAAGCATTTCAATCTTTACTGCAACGTTTGGGGGTACTTCTTTAGTCCCAACAGTGAATATAAAATTTCTTATTAAACACTAGCCATTACTATCAGTAGTCGTATCTTTATTATCAGCTAATGGGGTTTGCCCCTCTTCAACATTCTTATTGATTTTATTTAATCGCTTTTGTTCTTTTTTCTTCTTTTTTTCAATTTCTTTCTGCCTTTTTTCGTACGAATATTTATTTTTTACCATTGGTTTCTCTCATGTTAGATTGGGGTTAAATGATGTTTTAAATATATACAACGTCTGCTGCTTTTTTGCCTGGGTCAATTTAAAGTGAGAGGTTGCAAAGCACAAGGAATTAAGTAACCAAATCCCGCAGTGTTTGGTAGCGGATGGCCGGATCACGAATCTGATAGGTTAGCTCTCAAACTGAAAACCAAATCCTAAAAACTCAGATTTTCGCAACCAATAACGGGCAGAAAATCCCACCTGTAAAATTATTTAAGAAGAAACATCTTGCGGGATTGAGTAAATGTTTCTGAATGGGAAGTAACGAGTATCCTATAAAGATAAACACCGCTGGCAACCGTCTTTCTCATGGAATCCTTACCATTCCATGTCACTTTATACCTGCCAACTGGTTTGTAATCACGCACAAGCGTATTTAGCTTACGTCCCCCAATATCAAAAATTTCCAGGGTCACATTAGCAGCTCTGGACAATTGATATTCAATTGTTGTTTGCGGGTTAAATGGATTTGGATAATTCCGTCCGAGAGCAAACTCAGGGTTCAAACGAACACTTCCTTGACCAACACTGGTAGTTAAGGGAGTAGCATCCGGCCATTCCAATTCATTAAAAAAAGCAGTCGCCTCACCGTCATCCTGCAAATAAACGCCTGCCTTCCAATAACTTGGAAAGGTCCAATAAGAAACATCAACATTAACTTTCTCAACGCCGTCAATGCTGATTATCATATTACCATTGGTAATTGATACATCACAATTAAAATAATCTGTTGGGTCAGGTCCAAGATCAACATGCTGTGTTGCCGAACCACCAGCGTCTGTTTTGTAAGCGGCCCAGAGGTGATTAACAGGGGATTTGGCTTTGTGTTTATAAATTCGCAATAAAGGTTTGTTCGGCCCACCTGCAGCGCCATCATCGTGAATTTGTATAAGGGTCACTTGATCGCAGCTTTGAGAAACAATTTTCAAGTTTGCATGAGCTGTCCTGTTAGCGTTGTTTACATTCCAATTTGCTAAGAATCTTAGTTCAGTCCTTTTTGATGCACCACTTTGAGTGAATGCTATCTTATTAGTATCTGCTACATAAAACCAGTTAGATTGATAGCCGGCTACTAGTTGGGCTTGAGTTGCGGCAGTCGAACTCGTCGGAGCTTGCAGTTTACACTGAGCAAGTGCTGCTTGAAATTTAGGGATATCATATGGAGCAGCATAAATCGAAGTATCAATATTCAGTGTAATTGCAGAAGCATTTGTTATTGCTGAATTAAATTCAGAATCTGAATTGACAACTTGTGCCTGCAAAATACCAGATAAGAGTATTAGCGTTATCACAAATATTGATTGCTTGTATCTTTTAATCTTCATTGCTTTCTCTAATTGAAAAACATTAAATGGAAATTTACAAACGGAATGGACTTTGGCGCAATGCCTCGGCAATTTATTTATTATCATTGCTTAACTAGCATGTATGTTGTTTACTTTTTCTTGCATCGTTTGCCCTTTGTCCGTCCGTGTTCTCAATGTAATAGATATATGAATGCGCACAACATTCAGCGTATGCACCTGTTCATGGCAGCGCTTGAAGGCCCTAAAAACATCATCCCATTCGCCTTCCACATTGGTTCCATTAACATGAAGATGATGAGCGAGTCCGGTTTTTTTGAAAACACGCTCGCAAACAACAACGTACTTTGTTAGGGAGACGCCAACCCCAAAGGGCACCAGGCAAATGTTAAGCGGTGCGAACAATGTTTTCAATCAATAAAAATATTAACTTTATAATTTTTTCCGTCGTCTTCCGCATCGATATTAACGAGCTCCCCTTCTGTACCCTCTTCTATCAATTTTAATATTTGATCCATATTAATTTGTTTTCCGTCAACTTTCAACTTAGCCTTGGGTATAAGATTTAGACCTACCTCAGCTAATGCAATTGGAATATTAACATTTGCTTTTACTTTGTCTTCTTCTGTCACTCGCACGCGAAGGAATTTTTTACTATTCGGTTTTTTTATTCTTGTGACGTTATTTCAAATGATTCACCCGGATTTGCTTTTTCCAATAATTGTTCAGCTTCCTCAACTGTAATTTTTCCGTCTTTAACCATTTCTAGGATTATTCTTTTTTCTTCACTCATTATTATACTCCTTATATAGTTTTACTTTTAGTGTTGGCAACAACAAGTCATCTTTTGAGATATCATTCACTTTCTCCTAAACTTTTTATTGCTTCCTTTACATCAATCTCGCCATCAGAAAGGGCATTGAGAATTTTTAAGCGATCCTCAGAATCACTATTTTTTGTCTTATAACCAAGAGTTTTTATGATATTTCTAAGACGATTTTTTACGGTAGGGTATGATACTCCCAGATCTTTTTCCATGAGTTTGATATTCCCCTCATTTTTAAGAAAAACTTCAATAAAATAAAGGTCTTCTGGTTTAAACATGTGGAAACGATTAACCCTGAAATTACTTTTTATCAATGTTTTACATCCCTGACACTGCACTTCTTTAATTAAAAAATCTCCACCACAATAGGGACAATTGGTTAATTCATTCATTTTTACCTTTCTGTTATTTTTTTAACAAATATATTAACTATATAATACTAAAGTCAACTAAAAAGTTAATTATATTAATATAATAATTAATTATATTAACAATTCTCAAATTAAATTCAAAAGATCAGATTTTTAAGATGATAAAGATTTACTGACAGATGAAAACAGAATTGAAAGAGTGTAATTAAATCGAGTATCGATCTAAAAGACAAACCCCCTTCCGATAAATCAGGACTCAAACAGTTTTCTTTTTTAACGTTCGTTCCTTTTATTTCTGCTCAGCTGTTTTTAAAAGGCCAATAGTGAGAAGTAGATCAAACCAAATTTCATCGAAGATAAAACCTGAATTTTTTGAAGCTTTTAGCAATATGTTTTGAAAGGGAGAGGCTCACCCCGATGTGCAGCAGGCTGATATTTGCGATAACTTTCATACGGTTTTCCTCCCCGGCAGGTGTACAACTTCACAATAATGGTAACAGTTTATAAGAGATCCTTCACTCCGTTCAGGATGACATCCCGAATGATTGTCATTCTGAGTGAAGCACAGCGTAACGAAGAATCTAATAGAATGTTTTAATAGAAAAAAGGATGCTAATGATAGAAAATTGTCACAGGTAATTTGTTACCGAAATAGTGAAGAATTACACAGGGCAGCTAACATTGAAATTGGTTTTTCTGGAAACTATCTTTTATTTTTACTGTTCATTACGGATTTAATTAGTTTTCCAAAAGCTTTGTCTTTCTTTCTCTTTTCGTAATAAGACATCTCGTTAAATGCTGATTCTTTTTTCATTTTTATATAATTTTTAAATCGTTGTGCATCCAATTCACCTTTTTCTATAGCTGTTATTACGGCACAACCTTTTTCGTTATTATGCGAACAGTCAGCAAATTTACATTGCCTGAGCAGCTCAACAATATCAGAAAATGTTTCATCAAGCCCTTTATCAACAGACATATTGCCGAGTTCTCTCATTCCGGGCGTATCTATAAGCAAAGCTCCGCTTTCTAATTGCACCAGTTCCCGGCTGCTAGTAGTATGCCTCCCTCTACTGTCACTCTCTCTAACGGGTTGTGTTTCAAATTGCTCAGCGCCTAATATACTGTTCAAAAGGGTTGTTTTTCCGACTCCGGATGAACCAAGCAGACAATATGTTTGGCCGGGCAATAACAAGTTTTTAATCGTCTCAATATTTTCCCCGCTCAAATTACTAAAGGCCAGGATATTTGATTGATGTGCAATTTTTAAGATATCCTGTTTTATTTCCTGCACCTTGTCTTGTGAGATAAGATCGCATTTGCTTAGTAATATTACAGGAGAAATTTTGCTTTCGTTTACCATTACCAGGTAACGTTCTAATCTTCTAAGATTTAGATTGGAATCTACGGATTGCATAATAAAGGCAACGTCTATATTTGCGGCAATTAGCTGAAAGTCAACGAGCTTCCCGGCTGTTTTTCTTTTTAACAACGTTTTCCTAGGGACTACCCCGTGGATTATTGCAAGAGAATCATCATCGAAAAAATCAGCATATACCCAGTCCCCGGTTGTTGGAAGATCTAATGAAGAATTTGTTGTGTAGGATAAACTCCCAAGCAGCTCAGCAAACACTTCCCCTGCACCTTTTGTAACAATATAACTACCTTTGTGCACTGAAATAACACGGGCAAGTTCATGATTTATTTTTTTATCAACATCTATTTGGCTGCGAACCCAGTCGTTGTAGCCAAGGCTTTGCAACTTATCCATATTATTTCTATACTCCAACATGTGTCATTATCTTATAAATATACCCAACTATACCAGGCCTGACAAACGGCAATTTTTTTAGTTTGCTCTGTGTATGTATCTTTGTAAGCAGATTAGACGCTGTTTATTTGGTAAAAAGGGATGTGGTTTATTCCGTAGGCAGTATTTGTTTAGGTTTGCTTAATATGACTCACTAAAATGCCTGTTCGGTTTGAGATGTAATTTTTTATTTTTATAATCGAATATTAAATTGAACCTTCTCAGAGATCCAATCCCAAGGATGGCATCTGCCTTATCTTGTTTTGAACGAACCCTGGCATCAGCAAAAGAAGCCTTTACATTGCTCAAAATATAGGGCCCAAGAATCAGGCTGTTTATTGTGCCCGTTTTTCCATAAATGTCTCCACTAAGCCCCCTGCCAATATGCACCTTTATCGTTTCGTCCGGAAGGTTAAATTTCATAGCGGGTTTCTCTAATAAAAGAATAGCATCGCCAGCGGCATAATCGATATACATGGATAGAGCAATTGGCGCTTCGTCGCTGATAACAATAGATGCATCCAGCCAGGGAATGTTATTGTTTTTGAAATACAATGGAATTGTTGCCCAGCTGCTGTCCGGATTGCTTTGAAGCGAGTCATGCAGGGTGATTGTGTTGTTATCATAATCAAACTCGGTTGCGTAATGGCCAAAGATCGAATAGCCTAATATGCCATTTGAAGGAAAACCTTTATAAGTATCGCCCTGGAGCATAATAAGCTTCTGCCCGGTCATCTTTATCCCGGCAAGGAAAAAGTCCATTGAATCAGCCATTAAAGCTTTTGAAGCCTCAGCACTTCCTGCCCCGCCAATCCTGATTTCAAAAGCAGTTGATAAATCAAGCGAATCTTTATAATCCGGATTGTAAATCATAAGCCCGTCAAAAGCAAAGCCGCTATCAATCAAAATATCCGGGATTTCAATATTGCCAATCTTTACCGTTACATGTGTTTTATTGCCTATTTCATTTAAAGGAATGCGAATCTTATTTGATTCAGGTTTGCAAGAGGTGCTAAAGAGGAGTAACGCATAGATAAAAATAGTATGTTTCATTTTAATCCCAAGTAATATTTTAACAGAAGCCCGCACGACATGAGTGTCGTATTACGCGCTTTGTTGGCTGCAACCAATTATTGGTAGGTAGAGTTTGTCTTTCTTACAATAGCATTATCTTTGTGTTTGGCAGGCATTTGTTAGCGCTGCTATTTCGCCTGTTCAAAGAGAATTCTTAGGGCTACGGGGTTTTCTTTTGTTGCTTTTGCTGCTGCTTTTTTGACTTTTGGTCTTGTTTGTTTTTCTTCTGTTTGTTACTCTTGTTCTTATCTTTTTTTCCGCCCTTGTCTCCCATTATATGCATCCTTTCATTTTATTAATCATCAAGTTTGTAAATTTTGTTTTCAATATAACCAACAAAGTTTGGCATGCCAAACCGAATCTTTTGCTGTAACACAAGATTTATCTTGTGAACCAGCCAACATGAATATCGCCTTACAATCCAGGCGGTCACTCACCAGGCAACACCCGACAAGTGACCTGTTATCAATACGCCTGGCAATTGTTTCTTAATGCTTTACCTATTAGCTGCTGAGATTGGCCTCAAGTTCAGCAAGGCGATCTTCGATGCCCTCTCTTAATACTTCTCTAAACTGCTCATTGATGGTTGAGTCGGCCGCTAGTTTTTGATAGGCTATTTTATAATTCTTTATGGCCAGATCATTTTGGCCATTTATCATGTAACCCTCGGCCAGGCTGTCATAACAATTGGCCACATCGGGAAACATCTGCGCATTGGCTGCAAAAACTTTAATAGCATCATCTATGCGGATTAGGTTTATAAAACGATAGCCCAGAACATTCAACATGCCGGCATTATTTATATTATAGGTCTCGCGCATCTGATCCATATTTGAGATAAGATAATCCGCTCCTTTTTCTTCTGCCACGGTAAGAAACTCAGTTTGCAGGAATTGATTGCGGATAAAGTTATTATTGGGGAATTCAGCGGTAAGTTCCCTAAGCGATGTTAATGCAGTAGCTAAATCATTTTCTGTGCCGCGGTTTAAAATAGCTAAAACAAAACGTGCTTCCGTTTTAAACAGCTGGCCCCGACTGGCTACTTTTTGCAGATTCTCAAGAGCATGTTGTCTCTCGCCGGCAAAACCAAGTAAATACACTGTGGCGTAGGTAAACCCATAAAGATTATTTTCAACAAAATATTCACGAACCGCGGCAGCCATCAGTGCGTCTGCATTATTTGGAATTTCCTCAAGCACCTCCTCAAACAGGTCTTCAGCATTGTCTGTGGCTCTGAAGGCATTCCAGTATTCACCGCGCGTCATATGAACGCGGGCCATAAAAGCATAGGCCAGGCCGCCATAAAATTTAGACTGCAGGTCATCCTCATTTTGTTCCGCTAAATCAATGGCCCTTTGACCGTCCTGCAAAATAAGATTTCTTAATGAATCATTAGAGTTAGCCGTACGCGGGCCAAAATAGCGTGAGTAAAAATAAAAAGGTGTTTTGAGCGCATAATACTTTGGATTATTGGGGTTCTTGCTAATCATAACATTAAGCAATGAATCTGCTTTCCCTGTTTCGCCATTGAAAGTATAAAAATTGATCTGTTTATCTATCTCAGTCACTTTTAAAGGATTAGACCAGGCAATAAGTGTTGTTAAAATTAAAACTATAAAAAGGCTACGCATAAGCTATCTCCTCTGTTTATTTTTGGTATAAGAATTTAACTGTTAGTACCGTTTTTATAAGAGGGCTGTTTCACATTTGGAATGGATGCATCAAATAGCGGAACAGAATGCACTTTTTAGGGTATGGATCAGATCAGTTTTTGAACCCTGTCTTTATAATTGTTGCTGCTTAATACTTTTTGGCCATTGCTCATCAGGAACATATACGCGCTTTTGTGCCAATGCTGCATTTCGCGAATTTGGCTTATATTAACAATGGTAGAGCGCTGGATCCGTATAAAATCTTTGGGGTCCAGCTCTGCTTCAATAGTGCTAATTGATTTTCTAAGCAGGTGCGTTGCGGAGGCTGTTTGAATTTCGACGTGTTTGGCAGCGGCTTTTATCAAAACAATATCTTTTGTATCAACAAAATAGATACGACCATCTTTTTTGATCGCAATGCGTTCGTTATAATTATTAGCGGAGAGGGAACGGGAGATGAGTTCCTGCAGAGCCTGCGGCGTGCTATCCTTTTTGTTGTTATCCCGCGCACGTTGCAGGGCACGGAAAAAACGTTCATTATCAAAAGGTTTTAACAGGTAATCTATTGCGCAAACCTCGAAGGCATCAATAGCATATTTGTCGTAAGCTGTAACAAAAATAATCGTTGGCATTTTATGCGCTTCTATTTCCTGTAAAACTTCAAATCCGTTTTTTTCAGGCATCTGTACATCCAGGTAAACAAGATCGGGATTATGAGTTTGTATATCATTAATGGCAGCTAATCCATTGCTGCTTTCCGCACAGATTTTAATATCCGTTTCGTCCTTTAATAAAAATTTGATGCGTTCGCGAGCAAGTTTTTCATCATCTACAATAAGAACAGATAACATCTTTTCTTCCTGGATTTTTAAAACTTAGGACTAGATCTCTAAAGGAATAGAAAGCTGCACACAAAACCCGCCTTGCTCGCGATTATAATATTTCAACTGCGCTTGATTTCCATAAACCTGCTCCAACCGCTGGCGGGTGTTTTTTAAACCAACATGTTCAACTATATCCTGCCCGATTCCTTTTCCATTATCACAAACACTAATTTCCATGCGCCTGCTTTCTTCAATGGCAGCAACCTCAATTTTCCCCGGACCCGAATGCGGCGCAATGCCATGTTTAATAGCATTTTCAACAAGAGGCTGCAAAATCAGGGTTGGCAGCGATTTATCCAGCAGCGATTTTGTGATATTGTATTCAACGCTTAGACGTTTGCCAAAACGGATCTGCTCAATTTCCAGATAGCTTTTTAAAAAGGAGAGTTCCTTTTTAAGGGAAACATTCTGCTGACCTTCACTTTCCAGTGTTTGCCGCAAAAAATCACTAAGGCGCACCAGCATGTTCTGCGCATCCTTGCCTTTACTATCGATAAGCGATGAGATAGCATGCAGGGTGTTGAATAGAAAGTGTGGATTAAGCTGCATTTTAAGTGCTGTTAATTCCGCTGTCGCTAATTGCGATTCAAGTTGAGCAGCTTTTATTTTTTGCTGCTGCACCTGCTGATAATATTCAAAGCTATAGAAGACGCCCAGAATCATCCAGTATATTATAAAGCCATCAAAAGCACCCAGGATTACTTTTGGTCCGAAAAAATTAGGAAGTCCATTTTCCAAATCTTGCGGTTTTGCCAAAACAATAAAGATAAACATGGAGCCACTGCGATGTGCAAAGGCAATGATAGCAGCAAACAACATATGTAATGCACTGTTTTTCAGCAGGGCTTGCTTCTCAAACGGGAATTTTCGCGCCAGGAAAATAATCAGTAGTGTAAGTGCCGCCCAGGTATAAAAATAGGAAAGTTCCCAAATGATGATCTTACCTAGAACAAACTCTACTTCTTTAATTAGGGAGATATAATATTGTTGGAAAACATAAAAAAAAGCGAGAAATGTCCATAGTAAAGATACAACGATCTTGGTTTGACTGGAGAAATAGGTTTTCTTTTGCACCTGTTATACCGGGAATAATTTTTATTTATTTATCGAATCTCTGGACAAGATGTTTCAATATAATGCATTTTGCGGAAATTTGTTATCAGGAGGCACTTAAACGGCCAGGGAAAAATTATTAATTCGATGCAATAATTTTCGCGCTGTTTTGGTTTATAAAAAGAGTAGCAGAAAGTAAATATTTAAATTCGCGCTAATCTCATAAAAAAAGGAGTTATTATGAAGGCCTTTTTAACCCTTATAAAATTCGATTTTTTTTCTTTAAGCCTGTTACTTTGTATTGCTCTGTTCTTATTGCCTTTATCGCTATTCGGTCAAACGGCCAAAGCAGACACGGGTATTATATATGGCTCAACCGGTGCTATTGACGGCGGCAGGCTGCTCGGCATAGATAAAAGTAACGGCTTGGCTAGTGTTATAGACTCATCCACCGGCCAGATCAGCATACCTGCCATTGCCATAAATTCAGCCGGAAATATTTACGCCTCTGCCGGTTGGTATAGTGGTCCGGAGCTCTACAGGCTTTCCGCCGATACGGCCGATCCTGTCATTGTAAATAGTATAAATGTAACGTCTTTACCAGCCATAGCTTTTAATTATAAAGATGATCTGTTTGGCCTCGCAATGGGAGTTGCTGATGACGAACCCGACAACGATTACTGGTACCTGATCAAAATTGATACATCCACCGCAGAGTATAACGTGCTGCACAGGGTGAATTTTGAAATAACCCATCGTGATGATGGCAACTGGACCGGTATGTCCTTCAATCCCCATGATGGTAATCTATATGCCTGCACTACATTCGGCGATATATTTGTTATAAACCCGCTGACCGGGGAAAGATATTGGCTGGCCGAGGCCCAGGTTGGAAACCTCAATGATCTTGCTTTTGATAATGACGCCAACTTATACCTTGCGCTGGCCAGCGGAGAACTGGCATCTTTCAGCGCTATGGATACAGCGGCCGTTATTATAGGCCAAACCGGTAACAATGACATCCAAGGTCTGGCCGCCCGCACTTTACGGCGCAGCTCGGCTCAACTGGGCGCTTTCCCCCTTTCTATACATTTTGATCTCAGCGGCAGTGGAGGGCGCTATAGCAGTCCTTTATCATTAACGAATACAGGTACAGAAAACCTGGAGATTTCTTCCTTGGGGGTTAATGCCCCCTTTAGTATCGAAGGTGTTTCTCTGCCCCTGGTAATTCTTCCGGACAGCTCTGTAATTCTTAGTGTGGAATTTGAGCCCATGGAAAACAGCGTTTTTGCCGATAACATAGCCATCAATAGCAATGATGCCAATAATCCGCAATGGACAATTCCGGTCTACGGTGAAAGCGCTGCAGCACCGGTCGGCGTTTTATTCGGTATGGAGGCAGATGAGGGTCTGCTGCTGACCATCGATCCTCAAACAGGCCACAGCGATACGCTTTTTGGGTTAACAGTGGACGATGACCAGATTGATTACGTAACTGAAATTGAATTCCGGCAGGATGGCACCCTGTTTATCGCCCGCGGTGATGGCTATGAAGAATTATTTTCTGCTAATATATTAAGTCAGCAGACCCAATTTGTAGGGGACCATGACGAAGATGGCCTACCGGGAATGGATTTTGGCGCCGACGGCCGGTTGTATGCTATCCTGCATGACCGCAGCAGCGATTCCTCGCGGCTGGTTATTGTAAACCAGGATAATGCCGACATTGAGGTGATCGGTAAAACCGGCTACGACCGTATTCGCGGTATTACCTTCTCCCCAGATGGCCTGCTCTATGGCGCAGGTCCCGATACCGTTGGAGGGGAAGCAACAGACATACTGCTCACAATAGATCCACAAACGGGTATCGCCACAAAAATCGGTCCCATTGGGTTCCGGAAAGTAACCGCGCTGGAATTTGGTCCGGACAGTATTTTGTTTGGCGGCCTGGGTGATCGTTTAGCGGATTCACTGGACGGCGGTTTAATACGCGTCGACCCGGCCACAGGCACGGGTACTTTTATCGGTTTAACCGGTGCTGAAGTATTGAGCGGTCTTTCCTTTTTCCCGGATTTGACACCGATAACGATATCAGGGCTATCGGATGAAATCAGTTCCATACCATCGGGATTATATTTAGCACAGAATTACCCTAATCCTTTTAATCCAAATACTACCATAAAATTTTCGTTAGATCGTCCGGAGAAAGTATCGTTAAAAATTTACAATATTGCCGGGCAGCTTGTTAAAACATTGTTTTCCGAACAACTCGATAGAGGCAGTCATTTATACAAATGGAATGCGCATGATTTTGCAAGTGGATTATATTTTTACCAGCTGCAGGCTGGGTCGCATTCTTTTACCAAAAAGGCAATTTTGATTAAATAAATGTAACACAAGATTTATCTTGTGAACCTTGATTGCCCACACGACATAAATGTCGTTTTCAGTTGTAGCGCAAGACTCATCTTGCGTTCTCATACGACATGAATGTCGTGCTACAAGACACGTTTTACTTAAGCAGAAAAGAGAAGAAAGTGTTTCCTCCTTCTGTAAAAGAGTTTGCATACTCCTGAAAAACGCCTTCTATCTTTAGCCCAGGCTTAATAGCTAAAACTTTTAAAGGAATTGAAAACTCTATATTCTTTCCTGAAAACTGGATTAGTGTCGGACTTTCCTGTGAACTTGCCTCAGCAACTTCAGACATAGAAAAACCTTTGCCATTCTCTTTTGGCGGGACTACTTCGTAAGATACAAAGGCATAAGGATCACTGCCTTTTTTGCTGCCCATCCCGCTTGGGATCCAAATTTTATAATCATGTCCCGTGATACGATCAGAACCGGACAAATAATAGTCCTGGCAACCGGTTTTCAGATCAGCATCGGTATTTAAATATATATCCCCGATATAGCCCCCGGCTTGTGTCTTGGCAAAGTATTCACTAACTCCCGGCTCAACGGTAATAAGGAAATAAAGATTAGCTTTATCATAGGCCAGAAAGAATTCTTTGATGTCATATTTTTCCGACATTTGTTTTGAACGATCCAGCGGGGAACCGATTTCTTTCGCTATTGGCTTAATACCTTGCCAATCTTTACTTAAACCATCAATGACAATTTTTCCATCCTTTACTTTGGATATTGATTTTTGAGCAATTACGGCATTATTAAAAAAAACAGTTAATAAAATAATCCCCAAGATATTGAACATATTTTTCATTTTTCCCCTCCCTTAATAAAAGTAATAAAGAGCTTTTTGGTTTAAAATAAAAACTGTGTGCTGAACTTTGTTGCAACATAACCATCTAAATCAGGTGGAACAACTTCAAGCGCTTTGCCTTATTTTCATTTCGCCTTCTGCAAAAACCTGCCCGCTGCACTTAAACTTTAAAAAATATCAAAACCTAAATCCGATAAGAAGACCGGGTTCAAATATGTGTTCGGGCTTTCCACGTTCAATATCTGCAAAGGATTTAGGGAAGTTGGTGTTAACAGGCCAATATTTGAGTGCCAAAGCAGGTTCTACAAACATGCGATCGTTTAAAAATTCAAAGCGGTAGCCCAGTATGAATTGAAGATACAACTGAAAACCCTTCTGGATTTCTTTGTCATCTTCATCGTAGAATTGCTGCACCAAATTGGTTGCTTCAACAGTCGTATACAAGTTCTTCCAGTGGAAACGCTGATAGCCTACACCAATTCCGTAGGCTATAACTTTGCCCGGATACAATTCTTTGGAATCTCCATAGGTACCTATAGGCTCATAATAAGTCCAGGTCTGAGCTTCTAATATTAAGACATCTTTCTGTGTAAAGTAATATCCGTAGCTCAATATATAATAGTCTGCTGGATCGGGTAAAAAATTGAACAACATAAAAAGTGAACTTCCTATATGGTGTTGTCGAAAGATCGCTCGTTTTTCTGTTTGATTGGATATTGAATCTGTTTGGGCTGGATTTTGACTAAATGCGGGCGAGATTGATACTACAAAAATTAATATTAATAAAGTTCTTAACAATTTCATTACAGTCCCCTTTTTACTAACAACTTTGATAAAATTTTATTGAAGTTTATGGTATAAATAGTGTTGTAGATTTTGTTATAATATAATGAACTAAAACTGGCGGGACGAGCTGCAATCGTTATAACGTCGGCGTTAAACAGGGTTTCTTCCTGGGCCATTGTTGGATGCACAAGGAAAATAACGAGTAAGAGAGCTGCAAAAAATTTCATTCAACCGCGCTTTCAATTATAATTGAAAAATGGCGCACTTTTTGATCATCCTGCAGCTAATGCATCTATAATTTTAGAGCATCCGCCAGCGCACACATAATCCGCATGATCAGCAATATTCACAAATTTTCGGCCGACTATGTTTTGGCACTCAAATTCAAAATCGCTGTTTTCCAAAAAACTGTCCATTAGCTCTGCAAAACGTTTATTAAAGCCTTCGTCCCTCCACAAATTTTTTACACCTTCTTCCATGTGCATTTTCAGCCCGATAATCCAGATGGCCGCTCCCAGGGCCCCACAGACTTCGCCGCTTAAGCCTATGCCTGCGGCCAATCCTGCAGCCATTACCCTGTACTTCTCCTCTACTCCCATCTTTTGAGCCAACAGGGCCGCGCAGCTTATCGGAGTTTCGGGCACATCTACATGCTTCTCCTCCATGGCACTGTTTATAGCGTTTAATGCTTCAGGGGCATATTTGGCGGCCATTTGAAAGCAGCCTATGGTGCCGCCTTTTAAAAGGAAATACTTAAGCTGGTCCATCGTGGTAGATGATTTGTCCAGGTCTGTTATATCACTGCAATTGACATGCTGGTTTTGAGAGCGGAAAGAGTCCACAAGTTTTTGCGCTGCCAACAGAGCCCTGCTTTCAGCTTCAGCACCTGCACCATATTGACGGTAAGCCTCGGCCCCTGCAGCCAGCACAGCACCCCACAACATACCGCACTGAAAGCCGTGCTGCATAATGCCCCCTGCAAAAGGCGGGACGGCATGTTCCTCCTCCAGCAAAGGATGATCATAGGCATTGTTGAGAACGTGGAAAAGTGTATCGGAGCAGGCCCGGCCGCTAATGAATGTACCCACCGTTCTTGCCGACGATATCTTACTTTTTGTTTTGCTCATAATGCTTCTCTTAATTTTATATTCTAGTCACTTTTAGATAGTAATTACCACATTTCCTTTTTTATGGCCTTGTTCGACATAGCGGTGGGCCTCAGCAATTTGTTCAAAGGGGTATTGTCTATCCACTACTGGTTGCAGCTCACCGGATTCTATAAGCTGTTTGAGGAACAGCAAATCTTTAACATTTTCCTTGTTACCAGAATCCCGTAAAACATTGAGATAGATGCCCTTCCTGGTCAAAGACCCTTTCGCTTTTGAAGATGAAAGCTTGCCTACCGCATCAAAGATAATATCGTAGCTTTCAAAATTTTGCGTAAAGTCTTCTTTAGTGTAATCAATAACCTTATCGGCTCCAAGTGTTTTAACTAATTCTAAATTCGTGCTACTGCAAATCCCAGTCACTTCCGCTCCAAAGTATTTAGCCAGCTGCACAGCATTGGTTCCCACCGCTCCGGAAGCACCATAAATCAAAACATCTTGGCCGCTTTGGATATTAGCTTTTCTAAGAACAATAAGTGCTGTCATCCCGCCACCAGGTATAGTAGCAGCTTGCTCAAAACTGATATTGGCCGGTTTAATGGTCAGTACCCCATTTTCAGGAAAACATTTATATTCAGCATAGGCACCCATCTTTAAGCTGAAGGTAGAGGCGAAAACAGCATCACCCTTCTTGAATTTTGTTACCTTTTTGCCAATTGCTTCAATTTCTCCAGCCAGCTCCATACCCAGGATAGGGCTTTTTGGTTTGCTAAGGCCAAAAACCAGGTGCAGCATCAGTGTGTAAAAAGTGGAATCGGGGTGTTTGCCGCTGCGCATTATCACATCGCCAATAGTTACAGTTGTGGCGTGAACCTTAACCAGTACCTCATTGTCTTTGGGAACAGGTTTTGCAACTTCCGTCAGCTGCAGAACATCAGCTGCACCATATTTATTGCAAACAATGGCTTTCATAAATTTGCCTTCCAGGCCATGAGAATGGCAAATATGGCGGTTGTCAAATTTGCCAGGGTCCAGCTGATTCTCAATGTATTTGATTCAAGTTTATTGCCATCCCTGTTGCGGTTCATTGTATAAAACCAAAAACTGATAGCGTGATAAAGCAAAACAACCCCGGGAAACCAGGCCAGTGTATAACCCCAGGGAGCATTTAAAAACAAGCCTACTGCTGCAATGCCATATATCCAGCCTATTAAACTGTCTGCAACAGCACTAGCATGTTCATAAACTTTGTACTCTTTGGGTATATTTGCTTCCTGCAGGCCAATCCTTGAGGCAAATTTCCAGTTAATAACGCTGATCAGTTGGCCTAACCAATGGAAAATAAATCCAACAATGAAAATTAAAGTTGCGCTGATGATATTGTCATAAGGAAACAAATGGCTCATAAAAGTTCCTTCCGCTATTAAAAGATAATTTCATTAAAACGGAATATCCCGTAAAGCACAGAAGCAGCCCCCCAATACATGAAGTTACCCCAGTAATATGTATAATATTTCAATGGACCAATAGCCGTATAGACGTACTCTTTTTCGAAGAACCACAGAAAACTGTTTATATATAATTGAATCGCTCCGGAAATTGCCAACAATATATAGCCCCAGTAACTACCTTGCAGTATTCCAATTATTGCTAAAACCAATATTGGAAAAAATATCAGCCAATCGGCCCTGGCCAGGCTGTAAGCAACCTTAAAATGGCTGTTATCGCGCCATTCTTCTCCTTTTCCAATAAGAATATCTTTGGCCTTTTGTCCTTTTGGTTCAATAAGTATTACCAGTTGCGCGAACAAAAGCGGTAGGCAGGTTATTAATCCAAAAACAATTAATATCCATGTGATTATTGTTGGTTGATACATAAACGATACATTCCCTAAATGGTTATTGAAGTCTATCCAAGCGGATTATTTATTAAAACGCGAAACCGATTGAAAACTCGCCTAAAAAGGGGCCTAAAAATGTATATTCATCTTCAAATTTATTTATAGTCGATTTAACGGATGCTACATTTGGATCCCTTTCTTTATCCAGCATAGCAAAACCATAGCCTATCGAAAAAGTCATGTTGAAACCATTGTTCCAGACCCATCTTTTCCCGGCATTCAAACCAACGGTCAGTTCGGTCATATTAAAATCAAATTTTAGTTTATCCGGGATAATATGCCCTAGATCGGTATCAGAGGTGCCATTTCCATCATAACTTCTATACCGGGCAAAGGCACCAAAAAAGAGTGATTCCATTGCGCCTGAATAATGCCAGCGGTAATTAACTGTAAAACTAAGTCCGCTCGCTTCTATCGGATCACCGGAATATTTATCCGAAATGGCCTCATAATCAATCCGGCCTACGATGCCGTGGGTCCGGTTAAACATATATTCATAATTAACAGCATATATGCCAAAAGCTACAGCCAGCGGACACATGTTGAGGGCCTGCTTGAATTGCCTGCCGGATGTATTTAAATCTGTTATTGCATGGGTTTGCTCTTGTTGAGCCATTATATTTCCTGCGATAAAAATGCATAAAATTAATATTAATGATAAACGGTGTGTCATTTCAGCTTCTCCAAATAATAAAAAACTGATGATAAGGGGTTTTTGTAATATAACATTCTAAACCCGCCATAACAAGCTTCCCGTTTTGTCCTTTCAGGCTGACTTTTAAACATATATCACATGCATTTTTTTTTGACTGAAAATTTTATTTGCAATTTGCAAAAACCTTTTGTACCATTACCACACACGGTACATATGGGACAATGACATTATGGATATACATATAGATGTTGACAACGCAAAACCATTGTTTGCACAGCTGATAGAACAAATAAAGCAAGCTGTTATTAATGACAAAATAAGTCCGGGAGACGCCTTGCCATCGATAAGACAGCTTGCCAACGATCTGCAGCTTAATAATAAAACAGTGGCTAAAGCTTATAATTTATTAGAGCGTGATTCTGTAATTCAAACAAAAGGCTATCGAGGTACATTTATACATCCTGATGCCAAAAAAAACTGTACCGTTGACTTAAATGAGTGGGTAATATCAAAGTTAAGTGAAACAATCGCAGCATTTAGAGAATCTGGTGTAACAGATTCAGAAATCCGTATTGCCTTTGGCAATGTAATGAACTATCGAAATAATTAAGGAGGCCAAGATGCCAGACAATATTTTATTCTACGTTGTATTTTTAAGCCAGATTTTTCTTATCTCATTTTACTTTCCAAAAAAAATCCAGGGACGTGTTAAGCATGTGTTTAAAACATATCCGCCTGAGGAATACCCAAAACTCTATCCCAAGCCTCTGGAACACTATAGGAAAGGGTTGGGCATATACCGGACGCTAAATCAAATAATACTTGGTATTGGTCTAATAGTGATGTTTTCTATTGCCTGGTGGGACTTTTCAAGAGGCGGAAATATAATACAAGAGATTCCATTCGTATACTGGATGCTGCAAATACTTCCGATATTAATAATGGAGATTTCCGGATTTGCTTATTTTAAGCTGATGAGAAAAGCAGACCAAAGAACAACACGGAAAGCAGATCTGCAGCCGCGCCGTTTGTTTGATTTTATTTCACCTATAACTATCGGCCTGGCGGTTTTTTCGAATATTGTCTGTCTGCTGTTTTTCAATTCTTTAGAACCATTCCAGTTTAATTTCTCAAACGATACATTGATAATATTGCTCTCGCTTTCTCTCAGCAATTTTTTATACATAATAATTATATTTTGGAACTTATATGGTAAAAAATTAGACCCACACCAGGCATCTAAAGACAGGATACACCAAATTAAGGTCACGATTAAATCACTGGTTTATATGAGCATTGGGGCGGCAATATTTTTAATGATAACCAAAGGCATCAATGTGTTTGATTTAGATCATTGGGAGCCAACTCTTATGAGCATATTCCTGCAGTTTACTATTTTGATTGGTTTGGGCAGTATGCTGAGAAATATCCGTATTGAAAATTTGGATTTTGAAGTTTATAAGGAAGAAGTGTCAGCTTCATAAACAGATTCCGTTATATTGGTTGCTCCTTTTCATATTAAAAGCTATGAGGGACTAAGAAACCTTAAGCTAAAGTAAGCGATAGTTATGCAGGTTAAAAATACCTGGCATCATTGCCGATCAAGGATTCACTTTTTCGCTTTGTAATGAAGACTTTCTCTTTGCCAGTCTGTTTCAGTAAAAATCCTACTATGGTTTTGCTGGTGAAATAATCAATTTGGTTTTTGGGTAATAGTGCTTAAGTATTGATATAAAGTCTCTCCCTTCCCTGGCTTGGGCGACTGCTCCGCTTTGACACATGCCAACACCGTGTCCCCAACCCGCTCCATTTAAAACAAACATACTGTCCGTTTTACTAGCAATAAAACAGGAGCTTCGCAAAGCTGGCTGCCAGAGCTGCCTGATATTTAATTCACCCTGTACATCGAAACTGTCTTTTTCAAATACAAAACGGGCAGAATAAATCCGCCCTGATTTCCCACGTTTAAGCGCTTTTATATCAAGCACTAGACCCAGGTTTTTTCCCTGGCTTAACATTCTTGAAATAGATTCTTTCTTCTGTGTTATTTTCCAGCGAAAGTTTTTTTTACTCCAGCTAGGCAATTCTGTGTTCAGGTTTGGATTGCAGTAAACTGCGGGCTGCGAGAAAATCCAATCTTTTGCATTTTCATTATCGCCTAAATCGAGTAACCTGCGCTCTTGCTTATCATCCGAAGCAATTCGGTATGTTTTGGGATCCGCTCGTTGCGGCCATACATTTTTTATCAGCTCAGAATGACCACCGCAATTAGATGAATAATAGGCATTTATGGCACGATTATTTTCGCTTATTACCAGGCCAGCAGTTAATTCTACTGCTTTATCTGAATTTAGAGTTCGTTTATGATTTCCGCTGAAAACCTGACATTCCACATCGGATGTTAAATCATGATTTGGACCGCTGTATAATTCTGATTGAAGCGCAACGACTGCTTCTGAGCGTGCTGCAACAGCCTGCACTTTTAGAGCCTCTAATGGAGAATCCCCTCCTATTTCATAAGGCACAACACCTTTCAAATATTGTTCAAGTGGCAGGTTTACGACGACTTGTATTTTATTATCCGGATTCCTGTAAAGATTAATTTCACCTTCATAAACGCGGGTTTCTTTTCCTTCCCACCACCAGCCAACGCCATAAGGCACATCAGCAATGTTTAGCGTTCCGCTGCTACTTTTTAGTATTAATTTGCCCGCAAAAGAATAAACAACCTTGTTGCATTTAAAAAAAGCCAGCTGATTATTCTCAATTTTTATCTTTAAAACGCCGTCCTTTGGAGAAAAGACTTTTTCAGATCCTAATACATGCCAATTCTCATTAAAACTAATATTTAAACTGTCCGCATCATTAATAATCTGAACACGAATGTTTGGATCGTCGCTTAAAATGTTCTGGGCTGATAAAGGCAGGTAAATCAGAAAAAAAAATAGCTTGTAGGCTTGTTCTAGTATGTTCAATTTAAGATTTTTCATATTCTCGCTGCAAAAGACCCATTACATAAAAATCACTGTAGCGGCCGTGATGATACATGGCCTCACGCAAAGTCCCTTCAATTGTAAAACCCACTTTCCGATAAACTTTTAAAGCTGCTTCATTTTCAACAGCTACATGAAGTTGAATACGGTTTAAATTGAGTGTTTTAAAAGCGTAGTCGATGATTAATTTTGTAGACTCTGAACCATAGCCCCTGGACCAGTTTTCCTTTGCCGCAATGCCGATGTAAAATATGGCCATGCGCCCAATCCAGTCAATGCGCAACAAAGATGTTTGTCCTATGGGCTGATCATTCTCTTTCGCGCAAATTGTTAACAGGATAGCATTGGGATCATTAAGTAATTTTTCTATTCTGTCTTTTTGTTGCTGATGTGTTGTCGGTAATGCATAAAAAAGGGTAGAGCGGGGATCAGGATGATTTTCCAATTGAGTAATCATCTTCATATCAGCGGGTTTATAAGATCGCAGATAAATTTTATTACCATCGATAAATATATCGGCTTTGGCTCTCAATTTTAATTCCTAATCCATACTTTTTATTTAGTCAGGGTTTAGTACTTTTCCATGCAACCTATCACTAAATTGCCCTTTATTGAGCGCAATCTTGCCGTTTATAAGTACCCAGTCAAAACCTTCAGCCAACTGATGAGGGTTACCATAAGTGGCGACAGCTCTTACCTTCGCAGGATCAAAAATAGTTAAGTCGGCGTAGTTTCCGACTTTTATTTCTCCCCTGTCGCTGAGACCTAAAATAGCTGCCGGCTTACCTGTTATTTTTTTTATAGCTTCTTCAAGGGTTAGCATTTTTCTCTTAACGACAAATTCCTCGATAAACCTGGCAAATGTGCCATGACCCCGCGGATGAAAGCCGGTTGGATTGCCGTCTGAACTTATCGCAATAAGCGGATCGATAATAAAGCGTTCCTGTAATTCTTTGTTCATAACAAAGTAGGCTCCTGAGGCACCCTCCGGGCCAATTGAGTCAATCAAAACTTGTTCAAAAGGCAATTTCATCTCTTCAGCAACCTGTTTGAGAGTTTTGCCCTGATAAGGTGCTGTCCCGAATAATGTAGCAGCAGGACCATTTCTGGAATTCACCTTATTTACAATAAATTTTTCAAGCTCCACACGCCTGGTTTTTTTAACCAGTTTAAATTGCTCTTCCGTTTTGGCCCAGTCCGGAAAAACAATGTCAATACCAGTATAACTGGCGGTATAGGGGTATACATCTGCTGTAATATTTATACCGTTCTTCCTTGCCTCGTATAATACGTTAAGGATTTCTTCAGCCCGTGCTGCCCCTTTTCCATAAACAGACTTTAAGTGGGCAATATGCACTCTGGCGAATTGTCCCTGCCTCAGAAGTTCTTCAATAGATGAAATAATCTCATCGTTATCTTCATTGCGCATATGGCTCATTATCATCTTATCCGATTGTCCTGTCACGCGGGCCAGAGCTAACAATTCATTTTCTTTGGCAAATAATGCCGGAGCATATTCAAGCCCGGTCGACATTCCAAAAACATAGGGTAAATTCACATTTAAAATTTCAATCATTTGCGACAATTGTTCCTTTGTTATATCCGAAGTGTTTCCAATCCCGGCCATCTTGCGCAGTGTTCCATGGCCTATAAACATAGCAATATTTGACCCGCTGCCCTTTTGCTCTACACTATCAATCCAATGTGTCAGGTTCTCTATTTCAGGACTAAATCCGTCTTGTCCCAAAGTGATGGTGGTTACACCCATGGCCAGGTAATTTTTAAAGGCACCTTGTGTTAACGGGTTCCCGTGGGAATGCAGATCTATAAACCCGGGTGCCACAACTTTGCCGTTGGCATTTATTGTTTTAACAGCGTCAAACTCGCTTAATGTGCTGTCAATCTCAATTATCCTGCCGTTTGCTATGTGCAGGTTGGCCTTATAGGCCATCTTACCTGTGCCATCAACAACTTTTGCATTCCTGATAATTAAATCTGTTTCTCCCTGGCAGCCAATAAATAAAAAAAGCAGCAGGAAAAGAAAAATTGTGGTGAATTGTGTTGAGATAATCTTCATAAAAACACCTCTATAATGTATCATTAAAAAAACTCAATTTACTGAAGAAATATATCACTTATTTGATGAGCAAGCTCCAAAGTGGTTAAGCGGCCATGGGCATCCCGGTTGGTAAGTATCACCACGGTAAATTGCCGCTCAGGAATACGGTATAGAATTGTTCTGAATCCCCTGGAGCTTCCCGTATGATACTTCACTTCCATTTCATTATAAATTTCCAAACGCCAGCCAAAACCATAATCAAAAATCTCTCCCGCGTTGTTGCGTTGCCTTTCAAAAGACTGCTCCAAAAGATCCTTTGTAAGCAATGTGGACGTATATAGAACCTGGTCCCATAAATAGAGGTCATTTAAATTTGAATAGATACCGCCATCACCAAGCACAGCGCTAAACCGACTTTGATCTGTGAATTCAATTGTCCCATCTTCTTTAATTGTATAGCCAAAAGCACGGTTTGTTACCTGGTTAATACCTTCTTCAAAGGCTAAACTATTTCCCATTCCAACAAGCAGGAAAATATTTTGCCTAATATATTCACTGTAAGACTCGCCTGAAATTTTTTCCAGAATTTGTGTGAGTACGGCGTAAGCCGAATTACTATATTTATATTTTTCACCACTGTTAAAATAAGCGCTGTCTGCGGATTTCATAAGGGCCAGAACATCGGCATCTTTTACCTGCCTCGATTGATCTTCCGCTGCTAATTTTTCGTAGTCTTGCAGACCGGAAGTATGTTGTAATAAATCCTTGATGGAAATGCTGCGTCCATAATCCGGAAAGTCAGAAAAAATATCTGTTAATTTTGTATCAAGCGCAAGCTTTTCAGCTTCAATTAACTGTAGGATACACATGGCTGTAAACTGCTTTGAGACCGACGCCAGGCGGAAATTAGTCTTTTCTGTAACGGGTTCTGCGGTTTCCAAATTAGCTAATCCATAACCTTTTTGAAGAATAACCTGACCTTTTTGAACGACCATAACAGCAGCACCGGGCAAGTTACCGGCATCGAATTCAGAAAATAATTGATCTACTGAAAATGTTCTTTTATGCAATGGCAACCTTACCCCGCAACAGACAATAAGAAAAACAAAAAATAAGACAATCCATTTATTTTGCATTGTAATTCCTGCTTTTTTTAACTTGAAAGATAACCGCTGAAACAGTATTCGGCCGGTCCTGAAATCACAAGATTGGCTGTATCCCGGCAATTAACTTCAAGTTGGCCGCCCGGCATCTTTACATAGACACGTTTTGATTGAATAAGTCCTCGTTGGATTGCAGCGAAGACAGCCGCACATGCCCCACTGCCGCAGGCCTTTGTGAGTATCCCGGGTCTTTCCCATACCTGCAGCTCAATTTTCGTATCATTGATAACCTTGGCAAACCCAATATTAGCAGATTCGGGGAGAGAATTGCTTTTTTGAATTTCACGGCCAAGCTCAGCCATATTCAGATTATCAGTATCATCCACAAATATAACTACATGCGGATTGCCAATATTTACGGCAACAGCATCAATCGCGCGGCAATCAGCAGGCTGAAAATGCAAAGTATCGTCGGGACCGGATAATGGTATCTCCTTCCAATTCGTAAATACTTCTCCCATAGCAACACTTATATCATTCCCTTTCTTTTGACACAACAGGGTACGGCCGCCAACCTCCAGCAATAACTTATCTACAGCCGCTTCCTGCATCAACAATAAGGCCGCGCAGCGCGTCCCGTTAGCACAAGCTTGCGCTTCTTTTCCATCTGTGTTATACATTCTCACTCTGGCATAAGCTTCATGAGTTGAACCTGTACATTGCTCCACAACCATTAACTGTTCTGCCCCTACTCCTTCAGAGATATCACATATGCGGCGGATTTCATTTTCGCTTGGTCGAAATACAGAAGCTCTTCCATCCACAATTACAAAATGATTTTGTGCGCCCTGCATTTTTATAAAAGCTCTTCCATGGGGTACAATTTCATTCCAGTTTGTCATGAATAAATGGGCCTTAGTTAACTATTTGGTTTGTCATAGTTTTATACTTTGATTATCCGCTAAGTGTAGCTTATTTAAAAACCTGTCCTTTAGTGCCGGGTTTCAATATATCCTGCAGTTCATCACGTAAAGCTTTTAAAAAACGATCACCGGGATCTGGTTTTTTTATCCGGTAGTTAGGGTCGTTTTCATGAAAAAAGATATATCCTGGATGGGCCGGGTCTTCTAGTTGCAGATATTCCTGGTGACCGATCAGGATTTCGATATCAGGATACTTTTTTTTCAGATAACGGATTAGCCTGGCATTGGAGCGTATTTGGGCAAGGGTTAATCCGCTGTTTTCCTGCGACTCTCCACGTAGTCCCGCTTCACTAATATCAGCCAGGGCAATATTTTCAATTCCAATTGCCAGATGGTTAAGTCCAATACAATGCCGGGCAAAATAATTATCCGGCATGGTTTGATGAATAGACCCATCCTGATCAATCAGGAATTGTGCACCTACATTTGCTTTGCCCGATTTGCTGATGTAGGGCCGACCCTGCAAAGTATCCGCAGCAAACAAGCGCATGGTAGCCTCAAGAGTTGGAATTGCTGTATAATGGACAACGATCACCCGCGGGATTATCTTTTCTCCTGGCCACTCCAGGGAGCCTCTTGTTCGTTTGTAGTAACCACTATAATGGGCTTCGGCGTATTCTTTTAGAAGTTGGATCCGATTTGCAGTATACTCGATTTTGAAGGAATGATTGATCTCAGGTATCTCACTGTGGGCAATAATATTTTTAATTGCCAAATCGCGCGCTGTAAATTCTCCTGAAATGACTGCTTTAACGGGAGCACTCTCATTACCCGTGCGATCTACCGCCGCAACAAAGATCTGTGAAGCCGGCTGCAGCATTCCTTCGTTCACGATTTCAATTTGAATATCGCTGTTTTTCAGGACAAATAATGGAATAGTTATGGAGCTTTCGTGGTGATTCAGAATTTTGTAGTTCCAGGCATTAGCATACTTATAATAGACAATCCAATGAAAAACATCGCGGAAGTCTTCATGCGACCACTTAATCCTGAGACTGTCGTCTTTTATCTCACTCCATGCCTCAGGAGCTTTCGGTGCTGTTTTATCCAGCCAGGTGGATTTTGGAACCAAGGCTTGACGTTTATAGGGACCTTTCAAAATTGCCCTGGCCAATTTATCATTATTTAGAAGTCCCCCAATACTCCAATGCACATTACCGGGACTTTGCGGCAGCATGCCCCGCGTAATCATAATCTGGTTAATCGTTTCATCTGCCGCTTTTTCACCCTGCAGTCTGCCAATGCTCATTCCGGGCCAGAGGTGTCTTTTTTTCTTATTCTCCTTTTCCCACCAGCCTAATAAAACAGGATAACTTTGTGGAATTTTATTTACCGTCCAATATAATTGTGGTGTGAAGTAATCAATCCATCCTTCATTCAACCACAAACGGGCATCAGCATACAGTTTATCATACTGATCGAAGCCCCGAATGGATTGCGGATGGTGGGGCCGCCAAATTCCAAAAGGACTTAAACCAAATTTGACATAAACTTTTTTTTCTTTTATGCCTTTATATAGGCGTTTTATGAATGTATTGACACTTTCACGGCGCCAGTCATTGCGCGCTAATTCACCACCTTGTTTTACATATGCCTGCCAGCTTTTATCATCAGGAAAATCTTCATTATTGTTATATGATGGGTATGGATAAAAATAGTCATCAAAATGGATACCATCGATATCATATCTTTTAACGATATCCAGCACCACATTATAAGAATGGTCCTGTGTTTTTGGGTTAGCCGGATCCAGCCAGTAATATCCACTTTTTAGTTTTACTACAAGTTGTGGGTGTTTTTTTACAATTGATGCTTCGCTAACCTCTCCACCGCTAATATGATGTGCACGATAGGGATTCAGCCAGGCATGTAATTCAATACCTCGTTTGTGGGCTTGTTCAACCCAGAATTCAAGAGGATCATAGTAAGGATCAGGCGCCTTCCCCTGCTGGCCGGTCAAATAATATGACCAGGGTTCAAGGTTACTGCTGTAAAGGGCATCACATTGCGGACGGATTTGTAGAATAGCGGCATTGAAGTTGTGTTCTACAAGCAGATTCAGCAGTATTAGTGCTTCTGCTTTTTGTTCTTGTGTTGTGAGTCCCGGTTTGCTGGGCCAGTTAATATTGGCCACAGAAGCTATCCATGCCGCCCGAAATTCTCTTTGCACGGCCGGAAATGGGGGTTTACTTTTTTTAACGGTATTTGGTTTCTGAGCAGTGCAGGTAAGGAAAAAAACAAGTATTAAACAATTCAACACACAGAGTAGAACAAAACGTGTTTGCATAACAATCTCATTTAGTTGAGGTTAACAAATTTACAAACAAGATATATTTTTTGCGAATTTCAAGGAATTTCCAGCGTATTTTACAGTATTCTATTGGTCTTTAAAATTATTGGAGAAAAGGTAAAAATGTAGATAATATTTATTATTGAGTAATAGATTCCAGCTCTTGCCAGCGCGCATATGCCTGTTCAAGTTTTGTTTCTATTTCTTCAACCTGGGTACTGGCTTTAACAACTTCATCGCTATCCTTGTAAAATTCAGGATCAGACATTTTTAGATGCAATGCAGCAATATCCGCTTCCATTTTTTCGATTCTGGAAGGCAGTTCTTTCAGTTCTTTAGCGTCATTATAGGAAAGTTTGGCTTTGCGTTTAGTTTTCTTTTCCTGCTGGTAAGCATCTTTTTTACTCGGGTACTTATTTGAATTTCTATTTTCTGCAGGCGTCTTTGTCTGCCGCAACCAATCATCATAGCCACCAAAATATTCTTTAACGTTTCCATTTTCTCCAAAAGCGTAAATACTGGTTACCACATTATTTAAAAATTCGCGATCGTGAGAAATAAGTAAAAGTGTCCCGCTAAAATTTACCAGCAATTCTTCGAGCAATTCCAGAGTTTCGGCGTCAAGATCATTTGTGGGTTCATCCAGGATTAAAAAATTTGAAGGTTGTGTAAATAGTTTAGCCAGAAGCAGCCTGTTCCGTTCTCCACCGGAGAGATTTAAGATTGGTGTCTTAGCCCGTTCCGGTGTAAAAAGAAAATCCTGTAAATAGGATATGATGTGTTTGTTATGGCCATTTATCGTTACAGTGTCACCATTGGGCAAAACATTTTCCCATACGTTTTTACTTTCATCCAATTCAGTTCGTAACTGATCAAAGTAGGTGATTGATAAATTACTCCCCAATGCAACATTGCCGGATGTGCTTTTAATTTTTTTTAGAAGAATATTTACTAACGTTGTTTTTCCACAGCCGTTGGGACCGATAATCCCAATTTTATCACCACGGGATATCATTGAAGAAAAGTCCTTTATCAGAGGCGCTTTATCATAACGAAAAGAAATATTACGGGCATCAATAACGTCTTTTCCAGATAGACCAGCTGCAGACACTTTTATGGCAGCCGTTCCTTCTTTGTGGCGACGTGCCTGGCGCTCTTTGCGCATCTTTTTCAGGGCTCGCACACGTCCTTCGTTGCGGGTGCGGCGTGCCCTTATCCCTTTGCGTATCCAGGATTCTTCCTGGGAGAGTTTTTTATCAAACTCTTTCCATTCTTTTTCTTCAGAATCCAGCACAGCTTGTTTTCTTTTTAAAAACGTTTCGTAATCACAGGACCAGTCTGTTAATTTTCCACGGTCTAATTCAACAATGCGTGTAGCCAATCGTCGCAGCAGCATACGATCATGAGTTACAAAAAGCAGTGTAATATTTTGACGAGTAAGAAACTCTTCCATCCAGTTTATAGAATCAATATCAAGGTGGTTAGTCGGTTCATCTAATAACAGCAGATCGGGTTTTGCAACCAGGGCTGCTGCTAACATAACGCGTCTTTTCTGACCACCGGAAAGATTATCATAATGCTGATCTGCTTCAAGACTCATATGTGACAGAATTTGGTTTATATCTTCAACAGCACCCCAAGCCTGATGTTTATCGATCTCATCATGAAGATTATGAAACTCTTTATGATCTTTTTCAGGATTCTGGGTGATTGAAATTTCCTCATGATGATATTTTACTAAAAGCTCTCCCTGGATGCCCAGGCCTTTAGCAACAATATGAAAAACATTACTTTGCATCTTTTGCGGAATGCTTTGGCTAAAATAAGAAATACGTAGGCCCTGTTTTTTCTGGACAAGACCTGCATCGGGTTGAATTTCTCCGGCCAGAATTTTCATTAAGGTAGACTTACCTGTTCCATTTCGACCAAGGAGACAAATGCGTTGTTTCTTTTCGATCTGCAGACTAATGTTTTCAAGCAGGAGAGGACCGCCAAAACGCATGCTAATATTTTGAAGGGCGATTAAAGACATTTCTATCTTTTCAATCTCAGACTGTTTAAAACTACTGAAATAGAGCTCATGGCCATAGCCATAGCTGCAAAAGCAGGGTTAAAAGCTATCCCGAATAGAAGGTAAAGAGCACCTGCAGCAGACGGCAGCATCAGCAGGTTGTAGCCAAAAGCCCAAACCAGGTTCTGCTTAATTATTTTCTCTGTTTTTCCGGCCAGCTTAATTGTTTTCAATAATAGCGTTAAATCCGGTTTAAGAAAAACAATGTCCGCCGCATCAATAGCCACATCAGTACCCTCAGCCAGGGCTATGCCTATATCGGCCCGTGTAAGCGCCACGGCATCATTCACCCCATCACCAATCATGGCCACGACTTTTCCTTCTTTTTGAATTTGTTTTACAATAGATCCTTTTACTTGAGGCGGTTGTTCGGCATAGACTTTTTCAATATTCAGTTTAGCGGCAATCAATTCGGCTGTTTTTTGACCGTCACCTGTAACCATGGCCGATTCAATTTTTTGCTTCTTTAGTAACCTTACAACTTCATGAGACTCAGGTCGGATAGCATCAGCCAAAGAAATTACAGCAAGCAGTCCCTTTGTATCTTGTCCTACATAAATCAGGATGCTTTCTTCAGCAACCAGTTTAGCGATTTGACTTTCTGTTTCTTGGGTAATTTTAATTGCCATTGCCTGCATAAGTTTGGCGTTCCCGACACCTGTGCTTCTTCCTTCAAATTTTCCACGAATCCCAAATCCTGTTAGTATTTCAACATTTTCAGCGGATAATAGTTTTAACTTTTTTTTCTGTGCATGTTTAATAATGGCTTTGGCAATAGGGTGCGCAGAGTTGCTCTCCAGGGAGGCTGTCATTTGCAGGATATTACTTTCTTCACCCCTAAACACTTTTATCGATTCAAAAGCGAGGTTGCCATAAGTTAATGTTCCTGTTTTATCAAACAATACGGTGTCCAGGGTTAGCAGTTTTTCCATTACGGAAGCATCTTTGATAAGTATACCGCTGGAGGCTGCCTTGCCCATTGAGACAACAATTGCTGTAGGAGTAGCAAGTCCCAGGGCGCAAGGACAAGCAATTACAATAACATTTATAAAATGCATAAGCGATATACTGATTTCCGCGCCGCTTATTATCCATACCGCAAAGGTTAATAGCGCTGCAAGAATAACGGCGGGAACAAAAACAGCAGCAATTTTATCTACAAACTGCTGAACCGGCGGTTGACTGTTTTGTGCTTTTCGTACCCATTGCATTATTTGCCCAAGGGCTGTATCAGCGCCTGTTTTTAGTACTTTGATTGTTAACTTACCACCCCTGTTGATTGTCCCGGTTAACAGCAGTTGCCCCTTTTGTTTTTGCGCTGGCAGACTTTCTCCACTAAGCATCGCTTCATCAATTTCAGCAATTTGTGATAACAAAATTCCATCCGCCGGAATCCGTTCACCATTTTTTACAAGGCATTCGTCATTTGGCTGAAGACTGGAAACCATCACCATACTGGCTTTGCCCTTAACGATTTTGCGAGCTTGCTCCGGCTGAAGCCTTGTTAAAGATTGCAGCGCCCTCCCTGTCTGTCTGCGGGCCCTGCTTTCTAAAGATCGTCCTAATAATATAAATCCAACAATAAAAGTAGCAGAGTCGAAAAAAACAGGATAGGAAGCGAAGCTTTCCGGCACTATCCACTTTCCAACAGAAACAAATGTACTGTAAATAAAGGCCGTGCTTGCTCCTAATCCTACAAGGGTGTTCATATCTGATTTGCCAGGCTTTAATTTTGTAAAAAAGTTGCTGAAAATTTCTCTCCCGGCAAAAAAGAGCACCCAACCTGTTAATAAAAATGAGATAGCATGACGTAATAGTTCAGGAACAACGCTTATAAAGTTGAAAAAATGGGGCATAGTCAGGACAAAAACAATCATAGCGGAAGAAATTGAAAGTAAGGCATTTCTAAACTGAATCTTTGCTTTCTCTTCCTTTGCTCTTTCTAATTCTTCATCTGCCTCCAGAGATGATTCACGCCACACTATTGTAAGTCCTGTTTCCTTTTTTATAAATCTTTCAACTGTGGGAACAGAAATAATTCCTGGAATATATTCGAAAGTAACTGTCTCGTTGGCGGTATTAAAGCGGGCATTTTCCATACCGGGCAGTGCCGATATTTTGTTTTGCAGCGATTTGATTTTTGTAGGATCATTAAACCCCGGCAATGCAAGCTCCGAAATGCGTGTGCGAACTTTATAGCCTGTTTCAAAAATTTTTTGTATAAGTTCTTCGGCCCGGTTAAGGGAACCTATAAATCCGACCGCCGCCTGCTCAGCTGCAAGATTTACATCAACTGAATCAACCCAATCCAGTGATGCCAATCCTTGCTTTACGCGTGCACTACACGCTGCACAGGTCATTCCGTCGATGGGCAAAATAATATAGTTTAAATGTGCATCTGCTTCTGTTCTCATCTTCTTTTATTCTTTAATTGTGCATATTTTTATTAAGAAATTCTATATATACTAACCCTGATATCTTTATCACTTTGCCGAACTATTCTATCTTCACGATTATAGGTGAATCCGGATAAAACTATCTTTCCAAAAAATGAACGCGCAATAGACCTGTTTGGTTCAGCCAGGATAATAAACCCATTTTTTTTTAGTAATAAATGAAATAAAGTAATCAAAGGTTGAAAAAAACGTTCTTCATAGGCTACATCTGAAGCAACAATGACATCAAACGTGTCGTCAAGGTCAGGCTTACGCCAATCTAAAAGCTTCAAATCCGGTAAATCTGATATACCGTTTAGTTCAAAATTATTCCTGGTGTTATCTAAAGCCAGCTCTTCATAATCTGTGGCAAGAAGATGATGTGGTTTTGTTTTCATTAAAGCCATGGTCGTTAAGCCTATGCCGCAGCCCAGTTCAAGTACACTTTTTCCTTTAAATAGCTGATCGTTGACAAGTATATACTCGCTTAAGGCAATCGCAGAAGGCCACAGCTCAGCCCAATAAGGCAAACGTTCATCCGTATTAAATTCATCGTCAGAAACCTGGTCAACCAGATCATCAAGGTTTTTAACCCGATCCAGAGTAAAGGCAGATCCAGCAATTTTAATATGATCTCTAAAAAGTTCAATTTCCATAATTTAAAAACTCTAATACCACCAGCGCCGCTCTTTCAGAAGCGCCACCTTCCCCCAATTTATCGCGTATAACTTTAAGTTCTTGTCTCTTTTGAAGATTAGCTTTCTCAGAAAGTAGTTTTTTTATTTCCTTTGCAGCTGCTTTTACTGTAAAACGATGCTGCAGCAGCTCAACAGCAACCTGTTTTTCAGCAACAATATTTATTAATCCAATATGCTGCACTTTGACAAGCATTCTGCCAAGAAAATATGTCAGTCCACTTACATGATACACAATGAGAGAGGGAACCTGATATAGCCCGCATTCTAATGTTGCTGTACCTGATGCAACAATAACCGCGTCATACTCAGGCAGGCAATCCTTAAGCGGTTTTTGGACAAGAGAAATAAAATCATCTTCTTCTTTTAACATGTTGCTGAATAACTCATGAGGGAGGTTTTCCACTTTTACAATTTCTGCTTTTTGAATAGCGCCTGTTTTAAAAAGAGAACGGGCGGTTTCCAGTATTTTAGGTAGTAAAGTCACCACTTCCTGTTTTCTGCTGCCGGGTAATAAACCAAGTTTTATTTTACCAGGTTCTATATTTTTTAATTTTTCGGGAAGATATAAGGAGTGTTTATCAACCAAAGGATGTCCTACATATTCAGCTTCAATGCCGCGCTGCGCATAAAACTTTTTCTCAAAAGGAAAAAGAACAACCATTTTGTCTACATATTTCTTTATTTTGCTGACACGTCCCTTGCCCCAGGCCCATAGTTGCGGGCTTATATAATATATAACAGGAATGGACAGCTTTTTAAGAGATTTAGCTAGTTTTAAATTAAAACCAGGATAGTCTACCAAAATAACGCAATCAGGATTATTAACGCGGGCCCATTCAAGAATCGTTTTAAAAACTTTTCGGATAAAGGGCAGGTGTCTTACTATTTCAGCAATTCCTAAAAAAGCCATTTGGTTTATATCAAAAAGTATATGCATTCCAAGCTTGGCCAGCTCCCTGCCTCCAATGCCATAAAATTCAATTTTGGAGTTATTTTCTTGAATGTGTCTTACCATTTCAGCCGCATGGGCATCACCAGACACTTCACCCGTTATAAGTAATATCTTATTGTTTTTTTCTGATTTCATTTTATAGGTATGAGTTTTAACCAAAAAGAATAGTAGCCGTTAACTATGAAAAATGGCTGAAAGAAATCCTGTTACAGTGCTCTTGGAACCTCCCATGTCGCCGGAATTCCTGTAGAGTAATACGTTTGATTTTATTGCGCCCAGCATCTTACTTGCGCCCATTGCAGTAATAACCGGACCTCCTCCGGTGAGCTCAATAGAATTGTCCTGATATTCTTTTGAGAGAGAATTAAAATCAAAATTCTTTATATGATGAACTGTTGTTTTATCAACCAAAGAGGCTTGATCATAGGAATGATTTGTGGAAAGATTTGAACTGGCTACTATAACAACGTTTTTACCTTTTAGCACTTTTCCCAGGGCATCGGTAAGTATTTTTATATTGGATCCGTCCTGATCACCCATGACGATTGGGATAAGCTGAAAATCATATAAAACCTGTTGAAGATAAGGTAGCTGAACTTCAATACCATGTTCTTCTCTTTCGTGGCCCAAATCAGAACAAACAATTTTACTATGACAGTCTGTGAGTTCCTTGACAATATCTTTAGCGATCTCCACTTCTCCAAGAGGAGTAGAATACGCGTCACCATTGTAAATGGATATCTCTTCAAAATAAGTATGATGAGCAGGTGAAATGATTACGACATATTCAATCTCCTGCTCCACTAACTGGCAAAAAGCCCTCGCGGCGACTCCACCCGAGATAAGCTGCTTATCACAAGGTGCAATAATACCATAGATATGACCAGATATATTTACAGGGTGGGCATTCTCTAAGAGCACAGCTACCTCCCTTTCCAGAATCCCCTTTTGCTTTGAATAATAATTACCGGCAAATCCCGGCATACGTATTGTTTTTCCCATATTTAAAAATAGTTTCCAATCAAAAAAAATAAGCTGCTTGCAGTCTTGAAATATAAGCTTTTGTATTTTACTGAACAAAATAAATTAACATTTCGTCAATGATTTTTACCTGCAAGTAATCAATACCGTTTCCACTCTTGCAATTCTGCTGTGTAATAAATTTATTAGACAACATGTATAATTTATGTTCAAATGGGCAATTAGTTTCTTCTTTTTTATATAAAAAATAAGTAGCTTTGAAACATTGTTTCAGTGAATACGAAGCAAAGTTATATAAAATAATATAGAGACTTTTAGATGGGATTTTTAGGAAAAGCAGTTGGAGCCGGATTAGGCTTTATGGTTGGTGGACCAATCGGGGCCATCCTGGGCGGTGTATTGGGCCACACATATGATGTAACAAACGATACCGGAAGACAGTATTTTGAGCGTGAAGATCATACCTGGCCGGAGATAGAACGTGAATTTGACAGGCAGTACCTGTTTTATGTCAGCCTGGCCTCGCTGGCCGCAAAAATGGCCAAAGCAGACGGAGTTGTATCTGCCAATGAAATTAAAGCACTGGATAGTTTTTTAAGAAATGATCTGAGGCTTAATGTTGCAGAAAGAAAACAAGTGGCAGCTATTTTTAATGAGGCAAAAGATTCACCTGAAGATGCCATGGCAATTGCCCGTCAGTTTAGAGCATTAATTGGTTTTCAGCGTGATGTGCTGCATATGATGGTGCAGTTGCTTTTTAAAATTGCCATTGCCGATGGTAATATTCATCCGCAAGAAGAGAGATTTATTCACAATGTAAGCAAGGCTTTTGGACTTTCAGCAGCAGAATTTCAGCAGCTTGAAGCACTCTTTATCAAACAAAACGGCCAGGCCTACCAGGTTCTTGGCGTTACACGAAAGGCTAGTAATGATGAGGTAAAAAAGGCTTATCGCAAACTGGTGCAGGAATTTCACCCGGATAGAATGCAGGCCAAAGGTGTTCCCGAAGATTTTATGAAAATTGCCCACGAAAAGATGGCTGAAATAAATAAAGCTTATGATGAAATTTGCAAAGAACGGGGTATTTAGATACTATTATGTGTTATATTAAACTGCTTTAAAGGGAGATGTATAAAATGGATGCCGCACAGCAAGATTTTTATCAAAGATTACGACTAAAGATTGGTAATTATCTCGAAAAAAATGATTCTAAATACGCTGATATTTTAATGTTAGGACCTGATTTCTTTCATCTTTTAGTTAAATTATCAATGGATCCGCGTGTTGATAAAATGCACAAAGCAAAACTTGCTTTTGCCATAACATATTTCTTTTCACCAATTGATTTATTACCCGAGTTAATATTCGGTCCATTTGGATACATGGATGACATTGCTCTGACAGCTTATATACTCCATGATTTTATAAACAACAATGATTCAGAGATACTTTATGAACATTGGGCAGGTTCGACTGATATTCTGGCATCAATCCAAAATGTTTTGACACTTGCCAACAAATTTTTAGGTGAAGGGCTCTGGAACAAGATCAAAGCCAAAGTTAACAAATAAGTTTCTTTTAATTACCAAAATTTCATTACCCTCGGCATTAAACTTGCTTCTTATTTGGTTCGATAATAGAAATCCCGTGCAGATAGAATTAAGAATGGTATTTATCCTTGCATAAATTCATTAAAGTTGTAAAATCATTACACATTCCTTTTTGGGATTACTTTAGGAATATGAAATTAGTTTATAAACGCATAGTACTTGCTTTAGGATTATTTGCCTTTGCTATCTTATTTAGCGGTTATATGATCTACAATGCCTATGAAGGGCTGGGGGAAGATATTGTACGCCGCACTGCCCTGCTCATAGGTGATTCAGTCAATGAGGTGTTGGCCAATGCAGCTGATGAAAATCTGGAATCGTTGACAAATACCGAAAAACGTACTGTCCGACGTCTAATGCGCTCTCTTACTTCGGAAGCCGGAAATATAATCCATATATTATTAATTAATGATAAGATGCGCATCCTTTTAAGCAGCGATCCCTCAATTGAAGGCAGAGAATATACCTCACCCGAGGAACTAGCAAATCTGCAGGGAGACCAGCCCAAAGTGATAACAAAATCCTGGGCCGATGATGTGCGGGTTGTAGATGTTATCCTGCCGCTAAAAAGCGAAGAAAACTTTGTTTATGGATATCTGCGTCTGGTTCTTTCACAAAAAGGAATCCAAAATTTCTATTCTGATATATCTGTCATCTTTATCCCTATGGCAGTTGTTTTTGCCATGCTTATTGGTTTTACAGTTTATTTTATTTCTCGTGCCTACAGCAAACCTCTGGAATCTATAGAAAAAATGGCTGAGAATTTAAGTGCCGGAGATTTTGATTACCGGATTGACTACGCTAAGAAAGACGAGTTTACCGACACCTTTTCTCAAATCAATAAATCGCTGGAAAAAGTTAGTGTGATGAGTGAAGGTTATAAAAAAGCTGAGAAACGCATCAACGCACTGCTGCAAGCTGTTGATGAAAGTATAATTTTACTGGATCAGAAAAAAGGGGTTTCCAGTTATAACGATTCGGCCGTTGAGCTTTTTCAATGCCCGGTTCAAACCATGTTTGAAAAACATTTTGAACAAATTCTTAATTTAAACAGCGAATTAAAGAATGTTGTTCGCGACAGTTTTGAAACAGAAGAAAATTTCCATGCGCGCGAAATAATCCTTTGGATGCCCGATGGAACGGACATACTTGCCCGTGTGTCAACTTTTGTTTTCAAAGAAGAAAAAAAGTTGAGCGGCTTATTGCTGACAATTAAGGATCAAAAATCAATCAATGAGCTTCAGAAAAATTTACAAAGATCCATGAAGTTTGGAGTCGTTGCGAATCTGGCCTCCAGCATCAGTCATGAAATAAAAAATCCTTTATCATCATTGGCCATACATGCAGAAATTCTAAATGTGCGTTTAAAAGAATTAAAAACTTCCAATTCAGAGGTTTTGGATAAATCGCTTAGTGTTCTGCAAAATGAAGTAAAACGTCTTAACAGGATTATTTCCCAATTTTTCAACCTGGTACGTATTAAAAAAGCAGATCTTAACCAAATAAATATTAATACGTTAATTAATGATATTTTGGAATTGATAGGCCAGCAGGCTATTGAGCGGGCCATTACAATTGAAACAGATTTAAGCAAAACATTGGAAAGGATATATGGTGATCCAGACCAGTTAAAACAGGTTTTTCTCAATATAATATTAAATGCCTTCCAGGCTATTGACCATGAAGGCACTACGAAAATAAAAACCCATCAAGATGGCAGTAAGGTTGTTATTGAAATAAGTGATGATGGCGGAGGAATGTCAAAAGGAATCCAGGAACGCATATTTGAGCTGTATTTTACGACCAAAAAAGACGGCGGCGGCATAGGGATGTCAATTTGTAAAAATATCATTGAAGCCCATGAAGGCAAAATTTCCTTTGAAAGCATTCTTGAAAAAGGAACCACTTTCTTCATTGAATTACCGCATAAAGATCAAACCACCCTAAAACAGAAAGCAATGAATAAGCATCCCGCCGAAACAATGTTATAATATTTACTAATTATCATTTCTAAAAAAAGCTAATTCCATTAAAGTATTTGCCGTATATGTAAGAATATAAATTAATACGTTAAAAAAGTATCAATTTTTGCACACAACTCATTTGAAAGGACTCGTAGAAATGGAAGAAGTAGATTTAAGGAATCTGTTAATGACAGTCGTAGAGAAAAAAGAAGTGGACGCCAATCTTTCTCTTGAATTTGACTGTACTGCATATATAAATGATACAAACATGCTGGTAAAATGTATTAATTACGGCATTAATTATATTAATCAATTAAGTGATCAGCAGATGCAAATTTCATTAAACGCATCCATGAATAGTGTTATGGTTGGGTTTACTACCTTTACTGATAAAACCGAGATCCCACCTCTAAATCAACAAGTGGCTGAAGCTTTAAAAGGATTTGAGGCAACCGTTGATATAAAGCATGAGGTTGGGAAGTACGCTCAGGTTCTTATGACATTTAATAACATTAAGGCAAGGCCAATAGCTTAAAGAAGATAGATCCCGTCTTCTTTTATACTTACCATTTTCTTTTTATACAGGGCACCAATTGCTTTTTTAAAAGATTTTTTACTCATTCCAAAAAGATTTTTTATCTCATCGGGATTACTCTTGTCATTAACCTTCAAGTGCCCATCATTAGCTTTTAGTAAATCGAGGATTTTTTGCAAACCGGCTTCAATCCCTGAATAACCGCTTTTCTGGAGAACAACATCTATTTTATTGTCCACACGGACATTTTTTATATACCCTGTTAATTTATCTCCAATGCTGACCTGCTGGAAAAGATCGTTTTTAAATATTAGTCCGCGGTGTTTGTTATTTATAACAACATTTACACCCTGCTCGCTGTGATTGATCACCAACAGCTCTACTTCTTGCCCAAATTCAACGGTAATATTCTCCAATTCTAAAAAACGGTTAAGTCGGGCAGAGGCTACCAGCCTGTCGGACTGCTGATCATGGTACAAATAAACAACGTGCCTGGTACCTTTTAACATGACCGTGTTTTGTTCACGTAGTGGTACCAGCAGATCTTTTTCCAAACCCCAGTCCATAAAAACGCCGAATGATGCAGTATCGTTAACTTCCAAAGCAGCAAATTCATTCAGCATTATTTTTGGTATTATAGTGGTCGCGGTGATCCTATCTTCTGAATCTTTAAAGAGAAAAACATTTATTTCATCTTTGAGTCTTAAATCTGCTGGAATATATTTTTTTGGTAAAAGAACCTCTTCTCCTAAATCATTGGCTAGATAGACCCCATTTGGTGTTACTCTGGAAGCTTTTAGCAGGCTAAATTTTCCAAGTTCAAACATTTTTATCCTTCAAAGCCGCTCTGCTTATGTGTACCATCGCAAAAAGGTTTATTACCCGAAGCCCCGCAGCGACAAAGAGCTACTTTTTTGTCTGACTCAATAATATTCCCCTCGGAATCCAAAATTGTAAAATTTCCCGAAATAAGATAGGGACCATTCTTGGCCGGTTTTATTTTAACATCAACTGATTTTTCTTCTTCCTTCATTTCAACTCCTTTATTTATACGATATGATAAGGCGCGGGACGGACAATTATCAACCGCCTTTATAATTTCATCGGAACTGGCAGCCTCCATATCAACCCAGGGCCTGCGCCGTGGATCAAAAACACTTACCAGGTTTTTCCAGCAGTTTGTTGAATGGGCACATAAATCGGCCTTCCAGATAACGGTTATTTCTTCATTTGTATATTCTTTTACAATTTTATTTTTCACAGCAGCCTCTTTCCAATAATTCCGAGCAGATGGTCTAATAATTTTTCACTTAAAACAAATGAAATGTAACTCCAATTTGATATGTAATAAAATCTGTCTCTGAGCGACTGGCATCAAATAGAATTTCGTTATTTGGACCTTGGCTGATATCACCTTCTTTTAAATATTCAGCCTTACCACCAAAAATATATTTCACTTTAAGATCAAGATATAAAATGGAGGTTTTAAAATAACTAGTATCCTCATTTTCAAACTCTGTAAGCTTGATCATTAATCCTCCTCCTAAACCATAATTGGAAGTCCAATCCTCAAGCTGCGTATCACTGGCGATTTCATCATCATCATTATTACTTCCAATATCTTCAATTTTAGAATCTGTCGATAAATAACTAAATCCCACTAATCCTTCAATATATGGTACAAATATGCCAAAGTTTTCCTGAACGCGACCAAATAAGTGCATAAAAAAAATGTTATTGCTTGTGGTTACATCAACACGCACAGGAAACAGCAATATTTGTCTGCTGGTTTCACTGCCATATTGTGCTCCGCCAATTTTAAGACCGGCACTGAAAGGTGTCCCCGCAAATCGATACGATCCGGAGCCGGCAATCCCAAATCCAACCCTATCGATATTTTCCTTAAACTGTCCCTGCGGCGACAACACCAACCCATTAATACTTAAATCCAGTTGAGCCCATACAAAACTATTACATAATATTAATAATAAGACAGTAAGCACTCTTTTTTTCATTTTTGTACTCCTTAAAAAATTTTTAAAAAAAATTAGTCTTTTTTTTTAATTTAAACAAAAATAATCCTGTTTGTAATTTATTTCAGTCTTCTTTTCTACTTGATTTTTTTTTTGTACTAAGCGACCTTTAGGGATGTCTAATTTCAAACTTTTCTGTGAACCAAAACCCGATTATTACTTCTTCAAAAACGAAATTATCGCAAACGTCAAAAATGATGAACAAAACTGGTTAAACCTGCTGCCGGTAAACAGGGCTGTACGCATATTTAAACGCCAATTAATCACTGAATCAGGCAACAAAATACTTGCAGCACCAGCAGTATTCACTTTTGACAACCTTTTACAGAAACTTTATACTCACCTTCCTGATAATAAAACAGTTATCAGTAATGAACTTCTTTTTTTTCTTATTGAAGAAATACTTAAAAAATCAGCACAGCACTTTTCTTTCCTGCCCAAAAGCGACAATCCTGCGCAGCGCTTAATAAAAAAAATTGGCAAACTTGTATCAGAACTGAGACGTTTTGGTTACACAGCCCAGGAACTTTCAGCAAAAGAAGCCACGGATCTGGGCATTGAAATCAACAAACTGGATGATTTTACTCTCATACTGCAATTTTTAGAGGAGATATTAGGCGACCGCTATATCGATCTGCACGCGGCGCGTCATGAGGCCGCGTTAAATTTAAATCGGGAACTTTTTCAAAAAGTTTTTCCTGGAATAAAAGAAATTTTTATCAGTGGTTATGGATTGTTTACACCGGCCATGTATTTGTTTATCGAAAAAGTCAGCTCATTTTGTAATGTTTCAGTTAAACTGGAATATGATAAAAACAACCAGGCGCTTTTTGAAAATACGCGCCCGGTTTTTGAACGTTTATTAACAATGGGCGCTGAAATAATTGAATCGACAAAAGACAACCCGCTGGCCAGAAAACTTTTTAACAGGGATAGGAAAGCAGGAACCTTTAGCGCGCAGAATACTATTTCTTTATTTCACTGTGATAACGCGCGCGAGGAAGTAACCGCAATGGCCCGTCTAATACATAAGATAAAGACGGAAGATAATGTTCCGCTGGACAAAATTGCGATTACTTTTAATCCTTTAGAAAAATATGTTCCAATTATCAACAGGATATTTGCGGAGTATAAAATCCCTTTCAATTTGTCCACCGGTTATCCATTGGGTCAATCTCATTTAATCTCAACCATGCTCAAGATCATCGATATAGTGAATGAAAACTATGAATACGAACGGGTATTTAATGTGTACCAATCACCTTTCATCAATTCCGAATATGAACAGCAGAGTATAAATCTTTACAAAACTATTATTAAAGGCAGAATTAAATATTTAACAGCTGATTGGGATAAAAAATTAGCCCATAATTTAAAAGCACGTGGTGCCACAATAAGCAAAAATATTGATATCCAAATTAAAAAGTTGAAATCTTTTTTAGATCCATTTTATGCATTTGGAGCACAAAGCCGTAACCCAGCTTCCTTTAAAAATGATTATCTCAAGCTGCTAAAAAAAAGCGGTCTTTTTGAATGGTATAAGCTTAATAACTCTTTCCTGCAAGAACGCCAAAGAGAACGTGAGTTTAGAGCTTTTAACCGTTATATGAAAATATTGGATCAGTTCAGCTGGGCGTTGCAGGTAGTATTTAAAGAGCAGGATATTGATATTAAATTATGGTCGAGCCATTTAAAATCTGCAGTGGCTAATGCAGTGTGCAATTTAACTGAATGGCCGCTTGAAGCTGTACAGATAATGCCGCGACTTGAGATTCAGGCTATTGATTATGATTTTTTATTTCTTGGTGGTATGGTGGATGGAAACTTTCCGCGCTCATCAACAGCGGATATTTTTCTAAATGATGAAAACCGTCAGAAAATGGGTTTACTGGCCAACGAAGATCTGCTTTTTCAGGATCGATTTATATTTTTTAGCCTGTTAAATTCTGCAAGAAAAAAGGTTTATTTAACCGCCCCAAAATATTCCGGAGAAAAAAAACTAGTACCTTCTTCTTTTATTGATGATCTGAAGGAATGCTGTTCTATTAATGAAAAAAAAGCCATTGAAGATACATTAATCAGTATGCCTAAACTATGGGAAGCATTTGGTAATGCGATTCAAGGTCATGATAAAGAAAAAGCCATAAAAATAAAGAAAATTCTCAATAAAGAAAAAAATGGTTCTTTGGAAGAGGATTTCATTCGTAAGATTAAATCGCAGCATCAAAGATTATCGTTGGTTCAAAAAGCCGGCAATTATGAGGGGGACCTTCGTGGGATTAATGTTATTCAAAAATTTATAGCTGAGGCCTTTAAAGAACATTCGTGGAGTATCACACGTCTCGAAGATTATGCTTTTTGCCCGATGCAATATTTCCTGAAACGTATTTTAAAAATTGAGGAACTGCCCGAGTTTGATGATGAAATCAGTCCTTTGGAACGAGGAAATACAATTCATAATATTCTTTTTAAGTTTTACTCAAAGCTAAGAGAGATAAATGGCCTGGTTGTTCCGGGAAATCATTTGAACATTTTAGAACAAGTTACACAAGAAGAATTAGGCCAATTGTCCTTTAATGGATTTTTCTGGGAATTGGAAAAAATCCGCTATTTTGGAAAAGGAGATAATCCCGGTCTGCTGCAGACTTTTTTAGAAAATGAAACGCGGGAAATAGATAAAACCGGATATATTCCAGCCCATTTTGAATATTGCTTTGGCCCTACCTATGACAAAGAAGTAGATCCCCATAGTGTGCCTCAACTTCTCATGCTGCAGGATGAAAATGGAAATAAAATTAAAATAAATGGTAAAATTGACCGGATTGATATCAATCCCAAAACCAAACAGGCTGCCGTATACGATTATAAAAGCGGCAGAATTGATGGTAAAAATGCACAGGCTGTGGCTAAAGGTTTAAGCTTCCAACTGCCGGTTTATATTCAAGCCGTCGAGAAATTATTGGGTAGGGAATTGGAAGTTGTGTATGGTGGCTATTACCAGGTGAAAGATGCCCAAAACTGTAAAAATGTAGCAGCAATGACTGATGCTGAAAAATATCCTTACTTAAATAAAGGGTCCCGGGCAGCTCTTCCCAATACTTATGTTCGGATAGATGGTAATAAAGTCAGCTTTGATGAGTTGATCCAGTTCAGTAAAGAGACCGCTATTAATAAACAAAACGAATTATTCCAGGGTATTTTTAACCATACCAAAGATCCGGATAACAAAATGTGTTCTTCATTCTGTGATTATAAAAGAATGTGCCAGAAATATGTCACGAAAATTAAATACCGCAGAAATAAAGAGAGTTTAGAAAGTTGAGATGAGACTTACTGCAACGCAAACAGCAGCTTTGGCTATTGATAAAAATATTAGTGTTACTGCGGGAGCAGGATCTGGTAAAACACGTATCCTGGTAGATCGTTTTATAAAAATCGTCCTGCTGCAGCCTGCCCTAACAAAGAAAATTGTTGCTATCACTTTTACAGAAAAAGCCGCTTCAGAGCTGCGTGAGCGTATAGCTGAGGATGTAAACAACCATCTTAAAAAAGAAAACCTGAATCCCTCTGAAAGAAAGAACCTGCAATATATTCGTGATCAACTTAGCTCAGCACATATTTCAACAATCCATGGATTTTGCATGCGCATACTGCAGGAATTTCCTGTTCAAGCCCAGATTACTCCTGATTTTACAATTCTTGACCCCATTCGGCAACAGGTATTTTTGCATAGCGCGATAACAAAATCGTTTGAAATGCTGGATGATCAGGCTTTACAGCAACAGGATATAGATTGGTTTTCTTTATTTATAGCTCTGCCGCGCAGACGTATTTTTGACATGCTGGTTAAAGCACTTGAGAAGCCCTATGAAATGAGTCTCATAAAAAGCCAATTCGAGAAACGTGGTAAAGCAGATTATATGGCTTTTTTAACTGAACATTGGATGGAAATTTTTAGCCGTAGCTGCGATCAAGAAACAATTGATATTGCTTTCCGGAATGTACATCAAATACTGGAAAAAGACATTGTCCGCCTAAAATCAGAAAAAGGCCAGGAATTGCTCTTACTACTGATAGATTTCAATGAGGCATATCTGGCCAATTTCTCTTCATTGCACACTTACGGTGCTTTTCTGAAGCTCTGCGATGCCTTTACCACAAAGACCAAGCCTTACAAGAACCTGGCTCATCTGGGCAGACAGGATAGCTGGGACGTTTCAGTTCACAACTCCATATTAGAACTGAGCAATTTTCTCTCTCCAATACAAAAGAAAATCATGGAATCAAATCCCGGATCCCCGCCTGATGAAACGGATGAGAAGTGGTATGACCTCTTTACTACATTCTTGATGTTGTATGAAATATCATTGGAAAATTTCCAGCTAATTAAAGAAGAGCAGGGAGTACTGGATTTTGAAGATTTACAAATATATACAATGAAATTGTTGCAGGAAAATGATGAGATACGTCAAAAACTTAATAATCGCTTTCGTTACTTAATGGTTGATGAATTTCAGGATACCAATCCTGTGCAGTGGAAAATCGTCAAATTACTCACTTCTCAAAATGGTAAAATATCCAAAGATCAGACGTTTGTTGTAGGAGATCCGAAACAATCCATCTATGGCTTTCGTGACGCGGATATTAGAATTTTTAAAAATGTGGTGAAATCTTTTTCTGATAATGCCGGCAGCTTATTTGAAGAATCCTATGATGGAAATCTTGTATTTCGGGAAAGCTTTCGTTTCCTGCCGCAAATAAACGCCTTTATCAATCATTTCTTTTCTAATATTCTGCAAGCAGACGTCTTTAACCCTTTCGAGGTAAATTATGAAAAACTAACAGCCCAGAGAGAGATTAAAGAAGGCGGTTCAATTGACCTGACAATTATTGATGAAGAGAATAAAAATCAATCTGAAGCTGAATACATAGCGCTGAAAATAAATTCTATAATCAACTCTGGCCAGGAAGTTTATGAATTTGTGAATGGCAAAGAGCAAAAACGCAAGACCCGATATGGTGATATCGCTATTTTAATTCGCGATCGCTCTCCATTATCAGATATCGAACAAGCCCTTCGCCAAAATAGCGTTCCCTTTAAAACAGTCGGTGGCATAGGTTTTTGGCAAAGGCAGGAAATTTATGACATCTACCATATCCTGCGTTTTCTCGCTAATCCAGCGGACGAACTTGCCATGGTAGCTATGCTAAGATCACGTTTATTCCTGTTAGCGGACAATACCATTTTGTTGATGACAGACAATATAGGAATTGGATATTTTGAAAAGCTTCGCTTATTAATAAAAGACTATCGACTGACAGAAGAGGAAAAGCAAATCGTATCCAAGGCCTATACCCTGATTAATAAATGGCTGAATTTACGGGAACGTTTAACTCTGGCTGAATTGCTCAATACAATTTTGGATGATACAAAATTATTTGCATTACTCAATGCTGAGTTTAGCGGTGAACAGCGCACAGCTAACCTTCAGAAAGTGATAGAGCTTGCTGAGAGCTTTGATCAATCCGGTCCCGGTGGTATGCGCTCTTTTTTGGATATCATAGACGATTTAATTAACCGAGAAGTGGCTGAAGGGGAAGCTTTCTTAGCTCTGGATGATATAACCAGTGTTAAAATTATGACCATCCATGTCTCAAAAGGGCTGCAATTCCCGATTGTTTTTGCGCCCTACCTAAACCGCAGTATGCGCATGGGTGGCAGTGACATAATGATGGATAGCGAGCTCGGTATGGCGGTAACATTTAAAAGCGATGATGATTACCAGGGCCATAACGCGCATGAGAATACTTTGTATAGATTACTGCGCTTACGCCAGCAGCAAAAAGAGCTTGCTGAACACAAACGTATATTTTATGTAGCTGTATCTCGGGCAAGTGACTATCTTTTTCTTTCCGCAACTGTTAAGGAGAATAAAGCAAAAAGTTACAGCATGTTTAAATGGTTGCAAGACAGCCTTGTCAAAGATGGTAAATCTGCCTCATTTGCAGATGTCCTTGATTATAAGGATTTTTACCTTAATATCATCCATGGCTACGATAACGATGACGTGACTCAATTTGATGATAAATATTTTTACCAGATGATAAACGAATTGGATAAAGACGATCCGGGCATAGCAATTGAAGCAGATACTCATCTCGTTCGGGCTATACCGGCAAAAATATATGGACGTACTTTTTCCGCTACAGCCCTTATGACCTTTAATAAAAATCCGGATGAGTATTATCAGCGCTATCATCTTGGTTTTTTTGAAGGAGATTACGAACAGGGATTGATTGAAAAAACAAATGACATTGATAGCCTGTTAAAGGGTAAAATTGTTCACCGTTTTTTAGAAACATACGAGAACGAGGATTTAAACCCGGAAGACACTTTGGAAAAAATATTATTTGATTTTGAAATGTATGATCGCCGTATCAAGGATCAAATGAGCGCTGAACTTCTGCAAATAAGCGAAATGATGAAAATTTCTAAAACGGGAAAAAAGATATTTTCCTGTTCTGAATTCAAAAACGAAATCTCATTAACTATGCAGCTGGGTGAAGATTTTTTTACAGGAACGATTGACCGCATACAAAGAAAACAAAGCGGGGAATGGGAAATAATAGATTATAAAACAAACCGCATAACTAATGAACAATTAGAAAAAAGCGGGGCAAAATATGAAATTCAAATCAAATCGTATGCGCTTTTGTTAGCTCATCTTTATCCAGGACAAGTAAACTACAAAATTACGTTTTATTTTTTGGCGATTGACAATATCTTTGAAAAAACCTTTTCCCAAAACGACATAAGGGATATTACTATTGAATTTAAGAAGATTATCGCGGGGATTAAAAACAAATTCCCTTTAAATTAAAACACTTTTCTCGAGCGGAGTGCAGAAATAAATGGATATTAGAAATAAAACTATAATAGTAACAGGAGGAGCAGTGCGCCTTGGTCGCGAAGTAGTTCTTGAACTGGCCGCATCCAGCGCCAATATTGTGTGCCAATATTTCTCGAGCAAACAAGAAGCTAAACTCGTTAAGAAAAAAGCAGAGCTTCTGGGTGCCAAACTTGAACTTGTTGAGATGGATTTAACTTTAAAAGATGCAGCTTCGCAAATTGTACAAAAAGCCTTGGATGCCTTTGGCTCAATAGACGTACTTGTTAATAATTCTGCTGTTTTCTATCCTACACCCCTTGCCACCGTTTCTGAAAAAGACTGGGATACATTTAATAATCTTAACCTCAAAGCAGCTTTTTTCTGTCCCGCAAAATTGGTCTAATGATGAAATCAAAGGGCTCAGGAAAAATAATAAATATTGGCGATACTTCTTACATCTCGCCATGGCCGGATTATATTCCCTATGCTATTTCGAAAGCCGGAATAAATACTATGACAAAAGGACTGGCTAAAGCGCTGGCTCCTGAGGTGCATGTAAATTGTATAAATCCGGGACCGGTGCTGCTACCAGAAAATTACACCAAGGACCAGGAAATTAAAGCCGTTGAGAAAACACTGCTTAAACATTTAGGTAAACCAGCTGATATTGCACGCACTGTTCGCTTTCTTATTGAATCAGACTATATTACAGGTGCCTCTATTCCTGTGGATGGCGGCAGGCATCTGGCTTAAAAACAATTTACTTTATAGAATTTGTTCCGGAACATGAAGAGACGACCTATTATAATTGCCCATCGCGGAGCTTCTTTTGAAGCTCCGGAAAATACAATGAGTGCTTTTCATCTGGCATGGCATGAAGGATGCGATGCCATTGAAGGGGATGTTCATAAAACCAAAGATAACGAGGTTGTTGTTATTCACGATGAAGATACACAGCGCACATGCGTCGATAAAATAATTATTCGTGAATCCACTTTACAACAAATTCAATCCTTAGATTGTGGAAGCTGGAAAGCAGAGAAATTCCGCGGAGAAATAATACCCACTTTACAAGATTTAATAAAAAGTATGCCACATGACAAAAAGATTTTTATTGAAGTAAAAGGAGGGTACAAAACTCTTGAACCCGTTAAAATAATTCTTGAGGACTCACCCTTAAAAACCAGCCAGATTGTCATTATGGATTTTGACCTTGAGAATATGATAAAAGCCAGAACATTGTTTCCCACTATGGAAATTTTATGGCTGTATGAATTTATTCCGCCATTGACTGCTGCCAACGCGAATTCGGTTTTAAACAAAATTGTTCAGGATGCCTGCGCTGCACAGATGCATGGCATAAATATTGAATTAAATCCCTTTATTACCGAAGAACTAGTTAACAAAGTGCACGATCTGGGAATGAAGTTTTATGTATGGACAGTAAATGAAATAAAAGACGCCCTTTATCTCACAGATATAGGTGCCGACGGATTAACTACTGACCGTCCCGGGTTGTTGAGGAAGCTCTATGGCTAAAATTATTATTGGCATTCATGGTTTGGGTAACAAGCCACCGGCCGATCTTTTGGAAAAATGGTGGATCACATCGATCGAAGAAGGATTAGAGAAGAGTGCTCATAAAAAAATTAATTATGATTTTAAACTAGTATACTGGGCAGATATCCTGCATGCAAAACCTGAAGATCCTGCGATTTTTGACAAAGAAAATATATTTTATATAGCAGAACCATACATACCTTCAAAAAATCAACCACTGCCGCAGGTGGAAAAATCACTCGCTTCAAAAATTTTAAATTACCTTGAAGAACAGTTGGATAATATTTTCCTAAAAGAAGATATGACGCTCAACTTCAGCAGCGTTACTGATCGTATCATACACAAATATTTTGAAGACCTGGAAATTTATTACTCCAATAATTGCACTACATGGGATGATCCCAAGTGTATGGCCCGGCCTGCTATTTGTAATCGTCTTTTGAAAGTATTACAAAAGCATAAAGATGATGAAATCATGCTGATTGCCCATTCTATGGGATCTATAATCGCCTATGACGTTTTGATCAATCATTTGCAAGAACTAAAAGTAGATACATTTATTTCAGTGGGGTCCCCGCTTGGTTTACCAATAATAACAAGCCGCATATTTTCTGAACAGAAGGATAAATTAAAACAAAATCAGCTGGCAGCTCCCGAGAATATATTGAAGAAGTGGATAAATATCTCAGACCCGGAAGACCTTGTAGCTATGGATCATACATTGAAGGATGATTTTAAGCCTAACAAAAAGGGTATCCAGGCGCAAGATCTGACCGTATATAATGATTACATAGTGGATAATAAACGTAATCCGCACAAAATTTATGGTTATTTACGTTGCAGCGAAATGACAGAAATAATTAAAGAATTTTCAAAGGACGAGAAAAAACATTATTTCTGGGATACCTTTTATCGCTTAAAAAAGATGCTGCAATCCAAAATTGGTCTAAAGAAAAAATTCTAATCTATGCTTTCAGACCGCCTCCGCGAACAGATGCTCCCAGCACAATCGCCGCACCAATAAGTACCAGGTTTTTTACGATATACTGGCCTTCCATAGTCAGCCCAAACGGAAATGCAGTCCACACTACGTCAGGCAAAAGTATTAATGGCAAAGCTGTGCCGGGCATTTGTAAGAACAGCAGTAATAGAGTTACTCGCATGAATTTACCTGTCATAAGACCAAGACCTATTAAACATTCCCACAAAGCCAATACCGGGATAAAAAAATCGGGATTGATAAAATAAACCGTGTTACGCACCAATCCTTCAGCCGGACTTAATCCAGGAAAAAACTTTAGTGCTCCAAACCAGAAAAAAATAATACCCAGGCCAACGCGCAAAATAGTTAAGCCGTGCTGAGCCATCCATTGTGTAATTCTTAAATCGACTTTTTCGAAATACCTGTCGACCACTTTTTCTTCAATCGTTTTAATAATTCACCTCCTGCAATAGTTATATACTAATTTATAAATGTCTAAAAACAGATGCACCAAAAATTTAACTGTTATAACTATACTCATATAAGGCTCTGCCGAAAACAAGTAATGTATTATTCAAAGCGTGAGTATTTCAAATGATAAAAAAAACAATTTTTATATTTGCATTACTATTTTTTTTAATTGCTTGCTCAACAACCGTTCCGGTGAAAGTGCGCAAACCTGCCGAATTGAATATTGGTTCTGCGCGAACCATTGCTGTCATGAATTTTGATTTTTCCGGCAGTATCGATTTTTCCGCAGATAAGTCCAAAGATCGCATTTTATCAGGAGCCGCTTTAGGTCGGGTTAAGAAAGCTCTTACCAAAAAAGCTGACAAAGGATACACCTATCCCAGCAAAAGTATTAGCAATAAGCTGGCGGCCAAACTCGCTCAAAATGGATATTATACGGTAATTGAGAGATCAAAGCTGGAAGAAGTGATGAAAGAACAAGCTCTATCTTTGAGTGGTATGGTGAACGAAGAACAGGCCGTTGAAGTAGGAAATATGATTGGCGCGCAGGCCTTAATAACGGGCTCCGGCATATACTCGGTGCATGATGAAGGTAGCTGGGAGAAATATACGGAAGAGAAAAAAAGCAAAGACGGTAAAAAAATCAAGGTGGAAAAGGAGCGCTACAATATTGTCCGCAATGTAACGGTTGAAATGACTTTTCGTATAGTTGATGTTGCTACCGCCAGTGTTATCACCTCCAAAACAAATAAAGCCTCAAATAACAGGCGAGATAAAGTAAGTGCTGAAAACGAGACTGCCGCCGCTAAAAAGCTTTCTGACTGGAAGCCAATAGTCGATAACTTGTTAAACATGATCCTTAATCAGACAGTAAAGCAGATTGCACCCCATACGATAACTGTAAAACGTGTTATTGAAGAGGGTGAGTCAAACAAAATGGAACGCGCAGTAGAATTAGCCAAAAGGGACTTATGGGACGATGCTAAGAAAATTTGGGATGAGGTTATAATTAAAAAGAAATCCGAAAAAGAGGACAAAATAGCCGCAACATACAACGTTGGCCTTTATTTTGAAGTCTTTGGATTCCTTGATGATGCTGATGATTATTACCAAAAAGCTTATAAACTTTCAAAAGATTCAAAGTTCCTCGATGCGCGGCAACGCATCAAAATAAGAAAGCAGGAACTGATAAAACTTCAACAGCAGGAACTTAATTTATAATTATAACATTTTAGACGTGAATTAGCGACGGCAAATATTTATATTTGAGTATAATACAAATCTAGCCGGAGCTGATAATGAAAAGTTCATTAATTTTCTGTTTAATTTTATTTTGCGCATCCTGTATCGCACAGGATTTTAAATCCATTACCGCAGAAGAATCGTCCCAAAAGAAGTCTGATCCAAAAGTTGTCTTTGTTGATGTTCGCACGCCAGAAGAATTCAATGGACCTTTAGGCCATATTAATGGTGCTATTCTTATACCTTTAAATACTTTAGCTGAAGGCATGGGCAAACTTGAGGAATATAGGGACAATGAAATAATTGTCTATTGCCGAAGTGGCAATCGCAGCCAAAGTGGAACACGTATATTAATTGAGAATGGATTTAACGCTGTAAATATGCTAGGCGGCATAAAAGCATGGAATAAGTTACCCATAGTAGAATTTGATGACTTTTTTCTTGACAGAACTTTACGTGTCGATTACTTCCACAGCGGTACTCACGAAAGCGAATTTTTTGCTATTGACCAGCTTTATGAGGCGGGACCATGGGCAGGGAGTCAAAATAATCTAATCACTACTCTAAATTTAGGTGAATACCAGGTTCGTGTTTTTGATGAAAAATCCGGAAAGCTAATCTATGCGCGCGGCTATTCATCTGTCTTCAACGAATGGCAAACAACGCCAGACGCAAAGGTTAACGCCCATACAATTCACGAAACACAACAAATTCCCTTACCTAAAGCGCCAATAAAATTGGCTATTTATCGCAGAGATAAAGAACTAAATTTCCAGGAAGTTTGGCATACTGCAATTGATCCCACGAATAAATCAATTTTGAACAAAGCCGTAAATAAACCCGGGTATAAAGTGAGCGCATTAATGAAGAATGGAGCGCCATCAAACAAAGTGGATATTGTTATTGTTGGTGATGGTTACACCAAAGAAGAAATGGCGCAATTCAGAAAAGACGCCAAAAAATATAACGATATCCTTTTTGGCACAGAGCCATTTAAATCGCGTAAAAATGATTTTAACGTGTGGATAGTAGAAGTACCCTCTCCTGAATCTGGAATTTCCAAACCCGATAAAGATATCTGGAAAAATAATGCGCTGGGAAGCAGATATTATTCCTTTAAATCACCACGCTATATTCTAACAGAAAACAATAAAGCCCTTCGTGATGCCGCAGGATTGGTGCCCTATGACTATGTTAATATAATTATAAACGACAATCGCTATGGCGGGGGTGGAATTTATAATTTATATACAACCACATATATGCGCCCAGATAACGCAAATGTGGCCTGGCAAATAGGCTACGTTTATGTTCATGAATTTGGGCATTCTTTTGCTGGTTTAGGAGACGAATATTACAGCTCATCTGTCGGATATGATGATTTTTATTCAGCTGGGGTTGAACCTTGGGAAAGAAATGTTACTGCCCTTTTAGACGTTGACGATCTAAAGTGGAAATCATTTATGAAAGAAAAAATTCCTTTACCAACACCATGGGAAAAAGAAGCTTACGATCATCAGGCTCAGCAAAGAAGTAAGCTCGATCGGCTTGCTGCGGACTACTATGAAAAAAGAGAACCGTTTATCAAAGAACAGCACAGAATCTTAAACGAAAGTAAATATTTTGGAAAAATAGAGCAATACAT
>CAVRRG010000056.1:0-55111 GCA_963723365.1 Calditrichota bacterium
GGCGATGACCCCTGCATCCTGCCCAAGGCCTGCAAGAACGCGGTCGAGATCGAAGGCGCGCGTCAGGCCCATCTGCGCGACGCGGTGGCGATGGTCGAGTTCCTGACCTGGTTCGACGCAACCGTTCCTGGCACCAGCCCAAGCAACGCGATCACCGAGATCGACGTGGTCACCCAGCTGGAAAGCCAACGCCGGGCCGGCAACGCTCTGCTCGATATCAGTTTTGAGACCATCGCGGGGTCCGGCCCCAATGGCGCGGTGATGCATTACCGCGTGACCTCCGACACCAACCGCACCCTGCGTGACGGCGATCTGATCGTCGTCGATAGTGGCGGGCAGTATCGCGACGGCACCACCGACATCACCCGAACCTTGCCTGTCGGTCAAGTTCGGTACTACCAATACCTGGGTGGAATCAATGCTAAGATGATGCCGGTTCCAATGATGAATATTCTAAACGGGGGATCACATGCGGATAATAGTGTTGATCTTCAGGAATTCATGATTGCACCATCCGGCGCGGAGGATTTTCGTGAGGCTTTGCGCATGGGCGCGGAAGTTTTTCATAATCTTAAAAAGGTCTTGACCAGTAAAAAATTAAATACATCTGTAGGCGATGAAGGTGGTTTTGCTCCTGATTTAAAATCCAATGAAGAAGCTTTGCAAGTTATCCTAAAAGCAATTGAGCAGGCCGGCTATAAACCTTATGAAGATATAGTAATATGCCTCGACCCGGCAAGCAGTGAATTTTACAACAAAGAAAGCGGAATGTATGAACTGAAATCGGAAAATAAGACATTAAGCGCTGATGAGATGATAGATTTTTATGAAAAATGGCTTAAAAAATATCCTATCGTTTCGATTGAAGATGGCTTGGCAGAAGATGATTGGGACGGATGGAAAGCTATGACCGATAAACTTGGTAAGCGCTGTCAACTTGTTGGAGACGATCTGTTTGTGACAAATACAGAAAGACTGGCAAAAGGAATTGATGAAGGTATTGCCAACTCCATCCTGATAAAAGTTAATCAAATCGGTACTCTTACTGAAACTATGAATGCGATTGAAATGGCTCACAAATCAGGTTACACAGCCGTTACATCACACAGATCGGGTGAAACTGAAGATTCCACCATTGCAGATTTAGCTGTTGCTACGAACTGCGGACAAATAAAAACAGGATCCCTTTCCAGGAGTGACAGAATTGCAAAGTATAATCAACTATTAAGAATTCAGGATCTTCTGGATCAGGAAGCTGTTTACCCGGGTTTAAAAGCTTTCAGATTAGGCTAAAAATAATATAAAGGGGGGAGGATTTTCCTTCCCTTTACTCCATTATGAAGAAAAAATCACAGCACAACATAACGCTGTTTATAAAAGCTGTTAAACGGCATAATGGAGCTATTACAATTGCGGCTGTGGTGGTGCTCATCATTTCAATTTTTCTTTTTGCAGACCGCGGTTTCCTTCATTTCTACAATAGTTATGACGAACAGGAGAAATTAAAACAGGACATAAAGGAACTGGAAAACAAAAAAGAACTTTTACTTGAGGAAAAAGACAAACTGCAAAATGATCCCCAGCATATCGAAAAAATTGCCCGTGAAAAATATAAAATGAAAAAAAAGGATGAAAAGGTATACCAGATAGAAAAAGACAAAGAAAAATAATTACCCGCTCATGCATAAGCACACCCCTTTCAAAGAACATAAGTTCCTTTTTCAAAAAATAATCTTTATAGTTCAATCTTCTTTTATTCTTTCACTGTTTATTTTCAGCTTTTCGCAAGCTCAAATAGTGTTTAGCACTATCCAGGGCGACTCTTCTCAGCTTCAAACGGATTTTACAAAACAGACAAATACCTGGAATTGGCGTTTTAAATTGTTGAGTGTTGAAAATTTCGCTGCTGATTATTATTGGGATATTAACGAATCTTTTAACAGTAATTTAATCACCCCTAAAACGTCAGAAAATCGCTGGAAAGATGAATATAAAAGTAAACGTTTGGTTTACTGGACTTCCAATCAACAAAAATTGGGTTTATATACCGATTCATGGATCCTGACAGATAAGCGAAGCGCCAAAAAGAGCGAATATTCAACAAATGCGGCCGGATTTTTCAGCGATTATAATTTTGAGCAGTTTTTTTCAGTAACGCCATATATTGGTTATCAAAAAGCAAAAAATGTTTCAATAAGCGATTGGGGTTGGGATGCCGGAATTGAAGGCGCCGTTTCAGGATTCAAACTTGGGGAATACAATTCATCATTGCGAGGATCAACAGATTTTGATGTTTTTGAAAATCGCCAGAATTATATCAACAAGGTTGCAGCAAGTATCGCGACAGATTTCACACCCTTAACAAGGGATTCCATAAAATTTAATTATGAAGAATCGAGCAAAGAATTTTACGATCTCTCAGATTCTACAGGCACAAAATTGACAAAGGTGGATTATTTTAACAGAAACCTTAAGAACCTTCTGTTTTATAACATCTCTCCAAATAAAATGTTAGTAATGCAAACTAACATAGAGTCCAGAAATATCACTTACCTGACAACAAGAAAAATTTTCCTTATTGGCAGTCAATTTTCATTTCAGCACTTTGGTCCTATTCTTAATTATAAAATTGATTTTAAAACAAGTGATGAGACGCAGGATAATGAAAATATAAGAACCGATAGCCGAAGCAGGCAAAGTTCACTCGGTATCAAATCTTTTTATAACATTGATACAAATAAATATTTAAAGTTTGATGTCCTTTTCTCCAAATTGCAGTACGACACCCCGGACGATTCAGTTAATAACGATGACAGGGATGAGCAAAGATTTATTTTCGATTTTGAATATTACCATAAACTTTCCCCTGTGCTTGCTTTATCTGTTAATGCTTATGGTTTCCTTTTCCACCAGATTTATATCTCAAAGGAACAGAGCCAAAATAATAATTGGAACAGAGTTATACAATTAAGGCCTGAAGTATCCTATAAAAACAATGGCATTTCTAACCGGTTATCCACAACAGTAACAGCAAATTATACGGAATATGATTTTGACAGATTATTTTTGGATAAAAGATCTTTTCTCTCGCGAAAATATACCTTTGCCGATTCCTTAATGATTTCGGTTTTAGCTTACTTTAAAGTTGGTTTTTTTGGAAAAATAGAAATAGAAGAAAAGGGAAGTTTTTTTGCCAAACGATTTTCTCAGAATCTCATCCGTTCGCTCACATCAAAAAGAATAAATACTTTTGTTACAAAAAGGTTATTCCAGAAGGTTAATTTAAAGATAGGATATAATTACTTTATAAGAGAAGAATGGCAACATATTCCAAAGAAACTTAAAGTCAGAAAATTAGTTAATAATGGACCCTTCATAAATTTTGGGTATGAAGTAGAGCGTCGAATAAGTATTTCTGCTTCTTTATCTGTCAATTATTTTGATGACAGCAGTGTCAGCAAGGCGTCTTTTATTAATAGTCATTTAAAATTATTTTATTACTTATAAATTGAAGGTGATTATTTCGCAAATAAGTTCTAAATTCACAGCAAAAATATTCGCCCGCTAACATTTATTATCCGTAATGGTTTTACAAAGGTTTATATGGTATTGATTAAAAAAGCAATTTTCATTATTTCTATTTTTGTCATCACAGCAATGGCTAATAACTTTGATGATATTAAGATTATCAGTCAGAATAGCCAGCATTCCGTTTATGAGATTACTTTTAAAGATTTTAAAATTGAAGAAAAAAATGATGATAGTATCAATACCACTCACAAGATTACTTATAAAAATGCAGCTTTTTCAGAAAGCGCTAATCCGTATAACCTGCCATCAAGAATTTTAAATATTGCCATTCCACATAATGGAGATGTAACAATTCAGTTAATCTCTAAATCACAAAAATCATACAATAATATTAACTTGAAACAAAGTCCTCAATACCAGATTGAAAACAACCAGGTCGATGTTTTAAAGCCATTAACCGAGTTGGGTGAAAAATCACGCTTCAGAGATTTTATATACCGCCCCTTAATTATCAATAACGTCTCTTATGATAAAAATCTACGATTAATAACAGTTATTGAAAAGATAACAATCAAACTTGTATTCAAAGGAGATTTAAGCACCAACAAAACGTTTAAAAAAAGCGGTAAATTGGATGATCTCTACCAAGACCTTTTTCTGAATTTCCTCCAGGCAAAAGACTGGCAATTAAAAAGGGATTTCAAACTTGCTAAATCCGCTACACTGGATGATATAAAATTCTACGGTATAAAGGTTAATGAAGACGGGATATATAAAGTAACATCCTCTTTTCTGCAAAACAACGGCATCGCAACAAATAATTTAAATATAAATTCCATACAGTTATATAATAATGGAGGTTACCATTTAAACCTGGCCACAACAACCAGTCAATTTAATCCGCCCTATACACAAGAAACAGCCATTAAAATCTTTGATTTAAATAATAACAATCTATTTGATAACGATGATTATTTTTTATTTTGGGGCAAAAGTCTTAACGGCTGGTTTTACGATGCAACATCAGATATATTCAACCATCAAACCCATAGTTATGCTGTTGAAAACTTTTATTTTCTATCAGTAAACGGAACAGCAGGCAAAAGAATGCAGGGTTCAGGGTATGAATATCAGGCCGGCTTGGCTGTTCAGGAATATTTTATTGAACGTTTTCACCATGAGAATGATAATTATAATCTTTTAAATTCCGGCCCGGATTGGTACGATTATCGCTTTTTTGGAAAGAGCGGCTCCCATTTTATTGATTTTGATTTGAATAACCTATATGGTGCTGGCCCTTCAGCGGAGATTGATATGCGTATGAAGGGTGGTTCCAGAATTAAATACCAGGGCACAGGATCACAACCTAATTATACCTATGATTTTACAATATCGCTCAACAACACTTTATTGGATCTTGAATTTTATGATCAAGGCTCCATTCGCTTCCGGAACTGGAGTGCGAAAAGAGAACAAGTTTTCTTTAGTCCGGCACTGCTAATTAATGGGCTCAACCGATTAACTTTTAACTACAGCAGTAACCTGGATAAAAGTAACGTCTACCTGGATTGGTTTAGTATTCTTTATCCTAAAGAAACAGTCGCCTCGGATAATTATATAAACTTTTATTCAGAAAATACTGCATCCTCCTATAATATGGGTGTTAAGGGTTTTGCAAACATCAACGATCTTTATTTACTTGATGTGACAGACCCCATTAGCCCGCAAATTTTATTATCTGATTATTCTCTTTCCTCCACAGAATTTGAAGTGACAATACAGGATTCATTAACATCAAAAGAATTTGTGGCCTTTAGTTTAGGCTCCCCCGCCATTAAAAATGTAAATGAGCTGCGACCATATCAGCCACGCAATAATTTGTTAGATGTAACGAAATCTGCTGATTTTATAATAATCACACGCAATTCCTTATTAGACTATGCTCATCAAATTGCAGATATAAGAGATAATTTACGAACAGAAGTTGTTTCTGTAGAGGATATAAATTTCTTTTTTAACAATGGCGTTCAGGATCCGATAGCGATCAGAAACTTTATCCGATATGCCTACAACAATTGGCAAAGTCCATCTGTTTCCTATGTATTACTTTTTGGAGACGGGCATTATGATTACAGGAATATTCAAATAAGTGACAGTATTATCGTGCCAACATTCCAGGCTTATGCCGATTATGAAGTAGGTTCCGGTAGTTTGGCGCGTGAGAGTGATATTTTTTTCGGGCAATTAGAAACAAGTAATAGTTCATTAACCCAGTTAAAGATAATTCCCTCAATAGCTATAGGCCGGCTGCCCATTGAAAATGCGCTGGATGCTGAAAGAGTAGTAGAAAAACTAAGAATTTATAAAGAAAATCCGGCCAAAGATGGCTGGCAAACATACATAACGCTAGCCGCCGATGATGAAAAAGGTGGTGACTTTGATGAATGGATCCATCAACAACACGCTGATGGTATTGCTAAGATCAGCGGGTTAAAAAAATATCTGCACAAAAAAATATATTTATCCGGTTATAGTTCAGTAGCGGGTGGCAGAGGTGTTTTAAAACCGACAGCGACTCAGGAATTAATAGACCAAATAAACAGAGGAACCCTGGTTCTAAATTATACAGGGCATGGATCCCCGATTCAATGGGCAGAAGAGACTCTTTTCAATTTTGATCGTGATTATCCAAAAATTAACAATGCCAATAAATTTCCATTTATTATAGCGGCTACTTGTGACTTCGGGATATTTGATGATCCTGCTAATTTAAGTTTTACGGAAGCGTTGATCTGGAAAGAAAAATCCGGGGTTATTGGGGTTCTTACCCCCACCAGGCTGGTCTATGCCTACGATAATAATGAATTTGCCCGAAATTATTATCAATCCTTATTTCCCTCCAACTCATCTTCCAGAACCCTGGGTGATGCTTTTGTTTTAGCATTGAATCTTAATACAGATTCTGAAAATGTTAATGACCAAAAATTTCATTTACTGGCAGACCCTTCTATGTATCTGGCAGACGCCAGGAGCGATCTGGAAATTACCTCGGTATCGCCGGATACATTAAAAGCACTTAGCAATGTTGAAATTCAGGCTCGTGTAACGGATAATGGACAGTTAGCGGAAAATTTTAACGGCGGTGCTGTATACATCGTAAATGATGCTGCCTTTGAAGATGTAAATACAGGAGGCGGTACCCTAAGAAATTACGATCTGAACGGGCCTTTAATTTTTAAGGGTGAAGTCTCCGTTCGGGATGGATTGTTGACCGGAAATTTCATTGTTCCAAAAACAATACGCTACAACTTAAGAAATACAGGGAGAGTTACTTTTTATGCCTGGGATGAAACAACAAACCTGACGGCAGGCGGTTTTTTAGATAATCTGCTATTTTACGGATCTTCTACGCTGGCTCCTGAAGAAGATGGGCCTCAAATAGATATCTATTTTGAAGATTTTGAAAATTTTGATACCGGTGACATGCTGCCGCTAAATCCAATTTTGATTGCTGAATTAAGTGATGAAAGTGGAATAAATATGACTGGTCAGTTAGGGCATAAAATTGAGCTGCAAATTGACGATAATAACAGCATTGATATTTCAGAATCTTTTGTATATAACAGGGACAGTTATAAAAGTGGTTTAATTCACTATCCCTTACCGGGTTTGAGTGAAGGAGAGCACGCAATAACTCTGCAGGCATTTGATAACTTAAATAACCGATCGGAAGCGCAGGTTTTATTTCGAATAATTGATAATGATGGCATTATTCTAAGAGATGTTGTTAATTATCCAAATCCATTTAGAAAGAATACAGAATTTACTTTTAGAACAAATATATCCGGCGCAGAATATTCAATAAAAATTTATACGTTGTCCGGACGGCTCATCGAAAAACTTGAAGGTATAACCGATGATAATTACAACTCAGTACCCTGGAGCGGGCTGGACAGGGATGGAAATGAGTTGGCCAATGGGGTTTATATTTACAAGTTGCTTTTAAAATATAATAGCAAAGTAAAAGAAAAGATCGAGAAAATGGTAGTTTTAAGATAAATAACTATCCAATTTTCTTATAGATGTAATCCATAATCTCTTCGATACCAATTCCATCAGCTTCGGCGCTAAAAGATGTTACAAGCCGGTGGCGCAAAACAGAATCGGCAATATATTTAATGTCATCAATATCGGGTGACAAACGATTATTGAGTACTGCCCGGACCTTTGCTCCTAAAATTAGATATTGAGAGGCACGCGGGCCGGCACCCCACCTGATCCAGTCGGCCAGTTTTTCATCACAATATTCAGAATTTTTCCTTGTTGAACTTACAAGCTTAACGGCGTATTCAATGGCATTGTCAGTAACTGGAATATTTTTAACACTTTTCTGAAATTCGAGAATATCTGCTTTGGATATTAAAGACTTAATAGTATTATTCGTCTGTTTTGTTGTCTGTTTGACTATTTCTATTTCATCTTTAAATGGCGGATAATCCAGCCACAGGCTAAACATAAATCTATCCAGCTGGGCTTCTGGTAAAGGGTATGTACCCTCCTGTTCGATCGGGTTTTGAGTAGCTAGAACAAAAAAGGGTTCTTCTAAATCGAATGTTTGGCCTGCTATTGTCACCTTATATTCCTGCATTGCTTCTAGCAAAGCAGATTGGGTTTTGGGCGGCGTGCGGTTAATTTCATCCGCCAGAATAATATTGGCAAACAGCGGGCCTTTCATAAACCTGAAAGCTTTCTTACCGGTTGTTCTATTCTCTTCTAAAATTTCTGACCCGGTTATATCTGAGGGCATTAAGTCTGGTGTAAATTGTATCCTGGAGAAATTTAGATCTAGAATTTCTCCAAGTGTTTTTATAATTAGAGTTTTTGCAAGACCGGGCACACCAATCAATAAACAATGTCCTTTGGCAAACAGAGAAATTAAAAGCTTTTCAATAATCTCATTCTGACCAACAATAACTTTGCTTAATTCTGATTTTATGCTTTGACTGCTTTGATATATTTTCTCTATGGTTTTTATATCTTGTGACATAATTTTTCCAAACTCCAATCAGTTGTTGAGAATCCTTTTACAATTAGTTATCTTTGATGCTTTATAAATTACAAAGTTTTAAATTTAGGACTTACAGTTTTTAATACCAACAAATATATGAAAACCCCGATTCTGCAACTCAGTAAAGAAAACTTAATTTCCTATCTTAAAACGATAAATGAACCGGCATTTAAAGCAAAACAAATTTACGAGGGTGTATACGCACAAAATAAGAAATCTTTCCAGGAATTTACATCCCTTTCTAAAACAACCCGTGATATTTTAGACAAACAGTTTATTTTAAGATCACTAACAAAAATTGATCTGCTTGTTTCCACTATAGATAAAACTCAAAAATTTTTATGGCAGCTTGCTGACGGGCACAAGATTGAGAGCGTCATTATCTATGAAAAAAATCGGACAACTTTCTGCATATCGTCACAAGTTGGTTGTGCTTTGGATTGTAAGTTTTGCGCAACCGGAAAAATGGGTATTTTAAGGGATCTTGATGCCTCAGAAATTGTTGAGCAGGTTTTATTAATGCAGGATGAAATTGAAGGTAAACCAAGTAACATCGTTTATATGGGCATGGGAGAGCCCATGTTAAACTATGAACATGTTATTCGTTCTGCACAAATTCTTACGGACAAAAAAGGGTTAGGACTGAGCACAAGAAAGATCACAATATCAACAAGCGGTGTTATTCCAGGTATCGTAAAGTTTACTGAAGAGCAACAACCCTATTCCCTCGCTATTTCTTTAAATAGTATAGAAGATGAAGTCCGGCAAAAAATAATGCCCATTTCTAAAAAATATCCGATAGAGAAATTATTGGAAGCGGCGAATACCTACGCTAAAAAAAGTGGTAAACTAATCACTTTTGAATATGTATTAATAGATAAATATAATTCAACACTTCAGGATGCCAAAAGGTTGGTACAGTTAACACATAGAATTCCCTGCAAAATTAACGTAATACCATGTAATTCCGAAGATCGCGAATATCTGCCTCCTTCTGCTCAAAAAGTCAAAGAGTTTGAAGACTATATCAACAAAAGAAGTCGCAGAATAACAATCCGAAAAAGAAAAGGCTGGGAGATACAGGCTGCATGCGGCCAGCTTTACACCAAAAATATTAAAAAAACGAAGAAAAAAAGCGCAGGTACCGAACAGCTTATAAACTAAATGGAGGGATAATGCACATTATTCTATTCGGCCCCCCCGGAGTTGGAAAGGGCACTCAGGCAGAAAATTTAAGTGTTGAATTTAATATACCACAAATATCAACTGGTGATATGCTAAGAACAGCCGTATCAGAAAAAAGCGAATTAGGGTTGCTGGCTAAAAAATTCATGGATAAAGGCGAGTTGGTGCCAGATGATGTCGTTTTAAATATTGTAACGAACAGAATCCAAAAAGACGATTGCCTTAATGGTTTTATCCTTGATGGATTTCCCAGAACAATTCCGCAGGCAGAAGAATTAACCGCTTTTGTTCTTTCAAATAATATTCCCAAATTTAAATGTATTGAAATATCTGTACCGGACGATATCATTCTTGAGAGACTAAAAGCACGCGGAAGAAAAGATGATCAGCTTGCTACTGTAAAGAAAAGATTAGTAGTTTATCAAAATCAGACATACCCGGTCAAAGAATATTATAAAAAATTAAACAGATTTTATAAAATTGATGGAAATAAACCGATTGAGGAAGTTTATAATAAATTAAAAAATGTAATTAACCTTTAAATTCTTTTAAAAAATGAAATATAAAATAATCCTCGTTTGTTTTTTTTTCTGTTATTATTCTGCCAGGAACGGGAAAACAGCAATCCTTTTGATCCTGATTTCAAGGATTCTGTATTAAACATTGATTTAACATTACGTGAAGTAAATTCATCAGTTCTAATCAGCTGGCAGATTCCGCAATATCCTGATTATATATCTGCAGAGATATACAAGTCTGCAAACGGCATGGACTTTTCACTGTTAGCGTCTGTTGCGAAAAGTATCAACTCTGTTGTAGACTCAAATATTACGGAGGAAATTAAAAATACATATTTCTTAAAACTCATAGGAAACAATGTTGAATCAAAACCTACGAGACATTTTTCTATTACCACAGGCCCGGGCGATATATGGATTACAGATAGCTTTTTGGCGGAGATTCTGCACTTAAATTACGATCTTGAAAATTCATCTGTTCGCAAAAGCAGCATTTGGATAGCAAATGACCTGAGTATAGCTAAAAGTATAAATAGGGGTTTAATTATATATCCCCGAAACAGGCAGATTGAAATATTTAATACTAAAAGCGGTTTAACACGATACCAAAATTTCAGTATACCCTACCCTTTTGATGCTGTGTATGATAGCAATTTAGATCTATTTTGGCTTATTGATTCCTCGGGAACTCTCTACCAGGTAGACACTACTGCCATCGCGATTCCTGTCACAAGCCAATTTTTAAGGCCTGTTCAAATTGATGTCAATGAAAACACTTTAATAATATTGGATTCAAAGAACAATCAAATTCATTTGTATAATTCTTTGTTTGATACAACAAAAAATATTAGCCAAAATGCTCTGAATGAAGATTTTAAAAATTTAAAACTTTTTCGTTTAGACAAGATACATGGATCAATTTATTTCCTGGATGCGGCAGCGGGAAATATGAGTACTATTTATAAATATCAGATAGACAGCGAAACTCTTACTCCTGTTATTACAGACAGCCTTATTCTTACTTTTGATATAAATTCACAAGATGAATCAATTTGGATAGTTACTTCTAAAGGATTAAATTTTGAGCTCGTGCAACTTTCAAACAGTGGTCAACGTCTGCTATCAGTACCAAAAACATTTATCGAGCCAAGAGATGTTAAGGTTAATCCTTATAACGGAAATGTTATAATTACTGATTTTATCAAGGAAGCGGCTGTTAATACAGACAAGGTGTTTCATTATAAAGCAACGGAATTAGTAGGAACTTTTAGAACATACGGCGATCCATTTAAGGTTTATATCGAATGAGAAAAATTCAAGTCCCATCTAAACTGCTGCTGGTAGCGAGTATTTTACTTGGCCTTGTTACATTTTTTTTTGATATTCTGAAATATGAAAGTTCACTTAGTTTCACGGAATGGGTTTACATTAATGAAAGCTTAACCGTTCTAATTGTTTTACTTTTCTACGGTTATATAAGAAACAGCTCCCTGGTTAGTGAAATAAGAATATCTCTCAATTTAAAAAACTTCATCAAACTTCTGACAGGTCTGTACCTGTTGGTTATTGTTCTCAAATATTTAACCTCTCCCAGTTATTCAACAACCAATTTTCCACCTTACCCGGATTCTTTAGCCAGCTTAATACATAGTAATTTAATGACTTTTGGTACGATTTTCTTTTTAGTACCGATGGTATTAATTGTTAAAAACCTGATTTTTTATAAGCAGAAAAAACGCACACCGATTCTTATTTTTATAGCTTTGCTATGTACACTTATTTCGACAGCTTTAGCTGTAATTTATGCAGCACCCTTAAGTTTTGATTTCACAGGAGATGGTCTTTGGATTGGTATTAGTTTAGTAGTTTCCTTAATCGCCTATTTTATTTTAGGATTACATAATACCTGGATTACCTATCTATCCAGGAAAAGGAAGTACTACTATTTTCTAGTTTCAATTCTTGTTGTTTGGGTTATATTTTTGCTGGGGGATTTTGTAATTAAAGATACACTTGCCGCTCACAGTGTCGCATGGGCTGCAATGGCAAATTTAGCTTCTTATTTTTTTATAATTTATTCCTTTTTTGCCAGTATAACTTTTCTTTTTCACTTGCCAACAGCCAGGGTTTTTGATCGAAAGATGAAAGAAGTGAATTCTCTCCATCAACTGGGAAGAGTAATATCCGCTGAGTATGATCAAAATAAACTCGTAAATATTATTACTGACATGACGCGGGAGGTTATTGAATCTAACCATACATGGATAGAATTATATGATCCAGGTAAAGATATTTTAACAGTAGCAGCTTCTGATAGTTTAGACGAACATTCAATTGACGCTTATAATAATCATTCGCTGCAGGAGATTGGTTTAAGTATTATTGAAAGTAAAAAGCCCGTAACTATCAACAATATCTCCAGAACCAGCGAATTTTCTGCTATTAAAAAATGGAAAAAAGATGTCGGTTCTCTCGCCGCTGCCCCTTTAATAGATGCCTCCGGCCAGGTACTGGGAATTATATTTGCAACTAAACCAATTGAATTTGGCTTTGATCCTGATGACACTAACATGCTGGAAGCCTATGCAAATCAGGGAGCTATTGCTTTGGAAAATGCCAATCTGGTAAAAAAATCACTGGAGCAGGAGAGAATGGAACGTGAACTGCAGATTGCCAGGGAAGTCCAGCTCAGGTTGCTTCCACAAAAAATACCGACTTTTAAGGGACTTGCAATTGATACACTAACCATAACTGCCTACGAAGTGGGTGGAGACTACTATGATTTTTATTCCGCCGGGGAAGAACAGCTGGGCTTAATAATAGGCGATGTAAGCGGGAAAGGAACATCAGCCGCTTTTTATATGGCTGAAACAAAGGGGATAATACAATCCCTGACTCATAACTACACATCGCCGTATGATATTCTTGTAAATACAAATAATATTCTTTTTGATTCATTGGAAAAAACCTCATTTATAAGTTTATTGGCTGCCAGAGTCGATTATAAAAATAATAATGTAGCATTTGCCAGGGCTGGCCATACACCTGTTATCCATTACGAAGCCAAATCTGGCAAAGTACACTTTTTACAACCCCCCGGCATTGCCGTAGGTCTTAATAAAACCAGGTTATTCGCTGACATGCTAAAAGAACAAAATGTAACATTTTTAAAAAACGATATAATGGCCTTTTACACGGATGGCTTGTCTGAAGCAATGAATAAAGCCGGAGAAGAATTTGGAGAAGAACAATTGGGGAACATAATAAAAGAGAATGCTCATCTGACTGTAGAACTTCTTAAAGAAAAAGTAATTGATGATATTCTGTCTTTTTTAGATGGTCAAAATTTACATGACGATTTGACCTTAATTCTAATAAAACAAAAAAATTAATAAGCTTAAAAGGCAAATGGAGGTAATTAATGAGTGGATTTGAGGTAACACGTAAAGACAGTGACAATGTATCAACATTATTTTTAAGTGGATTCCTAGATGCTCATACAGCATCTAAATTTGAATCCGGCTTGCATGGCCTTATTGAAGAAGAACGCTTTAATATTATAGTTAATCATAAGGATCTGGATTACATAAGCAGCGCAGGCTTAGGAGTGTTTATGGGTTTTATTGAAGAAATTCGTGAAAAGGGTGGTGATATAAAATTAACGAATATGTCTCAAAAAGTTTTCAAAGTGTTTGATTTACTTGGTTTTCCCGCTTTATTTGAAATTTTTGATGAGGAGAATGAAGCCAGAGGAAAATTTTCTGAAACCAAATAAACAATAATACGAAAAAGAATAGTAAAGACTGTTATGAAAAAGATCAAAACACAGCGCTATAAAATGAGGTTCCCAAGCCTTACTGATAATCTGGAAGTTGTGAGAGACTTTGTATACAGATTAGCAAAAAAAGCCGGATTTAACACAGAGGTGGCTGATCAAATATCTTTGGCCGTTGACGAAGCCTGCACCAACGTCATAAAACACGCCCATGAATTTAATTCCCGCAAAATGATTGATCTTTCAGTTGTCTATAGCAGTAAGCAATTTGAAATTGTGATTACTGATAAAGGAAAAGGCTTTGATCCGAAAAGTTTACAAAAGCCGGATTTACAGAAATACATTCAAGAGGCAAAAATGGGTGGATTGGGCATTCACTTAATGAAAACATTAATGGATGAAGTAAATTACTCATTTAATCCCGGAATTAAAAACCAGGTTAGCATGGTGAAATATTTAAAGCCCAGCGCAGCCTAATGAGTGAATATTTAAACAGCTTCAGGTTTAGAAACCAGAATAAATTAGATCTTAATCAAATGGATCAAAAACATATAGAGCTTTCTTCGCTCTTTGAGTTTAGCCAGACACTTAACTCCTCACTCAACCTTAAATCTATTTTAGACAATTTACTTTTTATGCCCATGGGCAGAATGATGGTAGGCAAAGGCATGATTTTGCTAGCTGAGGAGAATAACCTGTTTAGGATTGCAACGGTTAAAGGTATTAATGAATCTGTAATTAACAATACGTTATTATATCCCAATAAAACGGAAGAAGTAGTTTTATTAAATGATGATAAAGTATTCAGCAAACTGCCGGAAGCATTAAAACGATACAAATTCAAGCTCATTATTCCCATTAAATTGATGAATAAAATAAAAGGACTGATAGTATTAGGACCGAAATTAATCCAGAAAGATTTTGATGAAGGTGAAATAGATTTTCTATCATCTATTGGCAGCATCGCTGCACCGGCCATTGAAAATGCGCAGATTTTCCAGCAATTAAATTCTGTAAACCATAGGCTGGATCAAAAGATACAAGAGCTGAATACACTTTTTGAAATAGGCAGCGAGTTAAACAGGGTTTTTGAGTCTGAAGAAATTTTAAAGAGATTAGCCTTTTCACTTATGGGACAAATGACAGTAAACCAGTTTTTTGTAGCTGTAAAAGGGGATAATGGCCAATTAAAAATGGTTTATAAAAAAGGTTCTTATTTTTCAGATAAAATAATTCAGGATTGTATAAGCTCTCCCCTGCCCGTTTCAAAGCAAGTTTTAATAATTGATACTTCTGAGAAAAAACCTGAAGGATTGAAATGTGATCAGGTGAAATTGATTGTTCCCATGGTGATTCAGGAAGAAATAAAAGGATATATCTTTATTGGAGAAAAATTTAATAAAGCAGCATTCACAGAATCTGACTCGGAATTCCTTTTAACACTGGCAAATATTGCTATAATTTCCTTAGAAAATGCACGCTTATTTGAGGAAACATTGGAAAAAAAGCGACTTGAAGAAGAGCTTAAAATGGCACAACAAATTCAATCCATGCTATTGCCCGCCGCTATGCCCAAGATAGAAGGCTATGATATACATGGTTTTAATGTCCCCAGTAAGCATGTTGGTGGTGACTACTATGATGTCTTAAAACTAAATGATAATGAATATATTTTCACTATTGCAGATGTTTCCGGAAAAGGGATGCCGGCATCGCTGCTAATGTCCAATTTGCAGGCAGGGCTCCATACATTATATGCTGAAAATCATACCCTGGCGGAAATAACATCACGATTAAATAATTTAATTTTCAGGAATACAGGGATCGAGAAATATATCACTTTTTTTATTTCAAAAATTAACCTGGCAGAGAATAAATTGGAATATGTAAATGCCGGACATAACCCACCTTATCTTTTTTTAAAAGATGGTAAGTTTAAAGAACTGAAGGAAGGCGGGATTATAATAGGAATGATGGAAAATATGCCATTTGAAACAGGTGTGCTGGAGTTTGAGAAGGATAGCATCCTAACAATGTTCACTGATGGTGTTACAGAAGCCATGAATTCCGATGATATCCCATTTGATGAATTTAGAGTTATAAATTTTTTCAAAGAAAATTTACGTGAGCGCAACACTGAATCCATTAACAAAAAGTTGATAGATTCTCTATATGCTTTTGCGGGTGACCCCACTAAAGATGATGATATAACCATCCTGACCATTAGAAGGGATAAATAATCCGATTTTTTTAAATCCTCTTTTTAGTAATCCAATTTTAAACTTAAAATTAATCTCTACGATAATTCAATTATAAACTCTTAAAAATAACCCGTTTTAAATCCTGAAAAGTGGCAAATGGACAAGAAAATAAAAATATTATATATAGAAGACGATCCCGAGACACGTTCTTTAATGTCTGATATAATTGGACTAAAAGGATATGAATTGCACGAAGCCGAAAAAGGTATCACCGGGATCAAAATGGCTAAAAAAATTAAACCTGATTTAATTATTATAGATTTGATGTTACCGGATATGGATGGCTACGAAGTCACTACTTTATTAAAATCTATAAAATATCTAAAGAATGTTCCCATAATAGCACTCACCGCTGAAACAAAGCCTCATGTTAAAGAATTGACACTTGCAGCAGGCTGTGACGGCTTTATAAGCAAACCAATTAATATTAAAGGTTTTCTAGATATTTTAGAAGAATATATTTTGGGCAGAAGAGATCGTTTAAGTCAACAAGAGCTAAAAATATATAGTGACCAGTATAAAATTCAGGTCGTAGAAAAATTGGCCAACAAGGTAATAGAATTAGATGATCTTAATGAAAATCTTTCAAAAGTAAATACTGAGTTACTGTCTTCACGTGAAGAACTATCCGGTTATAATGACAGATTGTTTTATCTTAATAAACTTGCTAACAATTTGAGAAAAAGCAAAGACCCGGAAGATATTTTAAAACAATTACCGAAAAAAACACTGGAAGGCTTTAATGTAAGCAGATGTATCATATTTCAGGTAAATGAATCTAATAATCAGTTGATGCCTGTCTATTCATCAGGAATTGAGATTAAAAAACTGCAAAAGAATAAGTATTCTTATAGTGAAGGCTTAGTTCAAAACATAAAAGAAAATGGCGGACTTATCTGGGTGCGTAACCAATCAGAAATCATAACTTTCGGTTTGGAAAAGTTTTCGTCAAAACTAAAATCGAACTCCTTCATATTGAGTAAACTAAATGATTTAGGAACACGAAGTGATTCCACACAAATCTTAAAAGCTGTGACAGATGCTGATCAGCAAAAGAATTTACCGGAACGCTTTATTTTATTCATTGATAAGTCAGCGCAAGAAGGACCAATAGCCACCTATGAAATAAGAGTTCTTAAATCTTTCATCCAAACCGTAGGCACAATATATGAGAATATGGTTTTATACCATCGTTTACTAGAAACCTATAAAATAAAGGAAGTTCAAGCTGTTACCGATGAACTCACCGGATTATATAACTACCGCTACCTGATGCGGGAGTTGCAAAGAGAAATATATCGTACTCAGCGTTTTGGAAAACCCTTTTCTGTAATCATGTTCGATATCGATCATTTTAAGAATTATAATGATGCTAATGGTCATGTAAAGGGTGATGAGTTGTTAAAAAAAATGGCGCGTTTAATAGAAGAGCATACACGAAGAACAGATACAGCAGCACGCTATGGAGGAGAAGAGTTTTTTATAATATTGCCCGGATTAGAAAAGAATGAAGCAGCATCCATTGCCGAAAAAATGCAGCAACTTATAGAGCGCCATCGATTTTACAACCAAAAAGGCCAACCGAATAAAAATCTTACCATCAGCACGGGTGTGGCTACGTTTCCACAGGATGCCAATGATTTAAGAAATCTGATTGAGAACGTTGATAAAGCATTATATAAGGCCAAAAGAAGCGGACGTAACCAGGTTGTTATCTATAGTAAAAGTTAGGCGGACTTTTTTCTTTTTTTCCAACGTTTATGCACCCAGTACCATTGATCAGGATATTTTCTAATCCATTTTTCCAGGACCTTTGTGTGCAGTTGTGTTATTTTTTTTATATTATCATCCGTCTTCACCCAATTTTCCTGTGTTTTTATTTCCTCAAAATACACATCAAAATAACCATACTTTGAACGTATAAAAGCAACAAAAATCAATGGTGCCTGAGTTTTAATGTGAAAGACTGCCGTTCCGATTGCCGTTGACGATTCCAGTCCCAGGAAATCAATTTTAATCCCTTTTTTACCGGCATACTGATCACCAATTACCTCAAGAATGCCTCGCTCTTTTAATATTTTGAAACCTTCTCTTGCAGCCTTGCGGGCATATACTGTTTTGCAACCGAATTGCTCTCTGGTTTGGATCACCCATTTATTTACAAACGGATTTTTTAATTTTCTCATTATCACTTTTAAATTATAACCCTTTATTCCGAAAAATGGCATAGTCCATTCAAAGCTACCCAGGTGACCCATAACAAATATGACACCTTTATTTTTTTTAAGAACTCTTTCTAAAAGGTCAATATTATGGACTGTAAAGTGATTATCGAAATTACGCCTGTTAATTTTTTTTACCTGCATTAGTTCAAACCACATATAGGCAAAATTTTGGTATATTTTTTTTAAGAATATGTTATAAGGCATTGGGTATTCAGATTTAAAGACCATATCTAAATTTGTTTTTACAATATCTCTTCTGAAACGAAAAATTTCACGTAACAAAAAAGCTGTAAAATTTGCAAATTTCTCGATTAATGAAAAGCTTAAAAGAGGTAATAGAAGATCTAAAATTCTTACCAGAACATATTGTAGTTTAAACATGTTAGAAATTAGCCAATTAAAATTTTTTTATCAATAAGCTTATGTGATCAAATGAAATTTAAATTTGAACTTGTGTTAGCAGGCCATTAAATTTGTCAGTTTTATGAAAAGAAAAGCTACACATTAATTTATAAGTTAATAAATGAAAACAGAGGAGAGTTAGTGTTATGATGACTCGCATGCGCCAGATGACAAAAAGTATGTTTATACTTGTAGGAGTGGCGTTTATTGGATTGATAGTTTTTGAATGGGGTGCTGATATTCGTGGAGGGGGTCCCGATACAACTGTTGGTGAAGTAAATGGTGTAAAACTATCTTATAGTGATTTTACTAAATATTATCAACAGCTTTATCAAAATGCCAGTGCTCAATCAGGCGGGAAGATTGATGATAGCCGCTTATCGGTTATTAAAAATCAAGTATGGGAAGAATTTGTTCAAAGGACGTTATATCAGGAACAGATTGAAAAACTTAATATAGCCGTTTCAGATTCTGAAGTCGTTTACCATGTTTATAATTTCCCACTCCCGGAATTGCAGCAAAACCCGAGCCTTCAGACAAACGGTATCTTTGATATTAACAAATATAAAGCTGCACTGCCCTCAATGTCTGTTGAACAACAGTTATCGTTGGAGAACTATTACAGAGCGTCAATTCCTTTTCAGAAATTGCAAAATTTAATACAAAGCTCTGTAAGAGTAAGCGAATCTGAAATAATGGATGATTTCAAGAGCAAAAACCTCAAAGCTAAAGTGGAATTTCTGGCAATCAGACCATCTCGGTTTATGGATGGCATTGAGGTGAGTGAGGAAGAAATTTCCAGTTATTATGAGGATAATATTGATGATTATATACAAGAGGAAAAAAGAGATCTTGAATATGTCTTATTTCCGGTAAAACCTACCGCAAATGACACCAACAGAATTTTTGAAAATATCGATGAAATAAAAGAGCGCTTATCTTTGGGTGAAGAATTTTCCACCTTGGCCCTTGAATACTCTTCTGACCCCACTGTTAATTCCAATAGCGGTGATCTGGGATATTTTGATGAGAAAACAATGGTAAAACCTTTTTCTGAAGCCGCTTTTGGGGCATCGCCAGGTGAGATAGTAGGCCCTGTGAAAACAATTCATGGCTATCACCTTATTAAGGTTGAAGATAAAATAATTGAAGAAGGCGTAGCGAAAGTTAAGGCCAGCCATATTCTGTTGAAAGTAACTGTCGGGTCTTCAACCCGTTTTGACCAGGAAGAGAATGCCCGCGAGTTTGCGGCAAACGCAAACGATAATGGGTGGACGAATACTGTTACTCAGGGAAATTATGAGGTAAAGTCCAGCGGACTATTTTCAGAAAACTCAAACATTATCCCTGGCCTGGGAACAAATCCTGCTATATCAAATTTCACATTTACTTCTGACCAGGACGCAATATCAGGAGTATATAGTGTGGATGATGGTTTTGTTATTTTATTGTTAAAAACAGTTCAACCGGAAGGACCAAAACCACTAACAGATAAATCAGTTAACAGGATTATTGTAAATAAAATTAAACTGCAAAAAGCCAAAGAGACGGCTCTAAAATATGCATCCGATATTGCGGAAAAAGTAACACAAAATATGCCTTTGAAAGAAATTTCTGACACCGAAAGCAGTAAATATATTATGCATAATACCTCGAATCCTTTTTCATTAATTCAAAGTATTCCGGGAGTTGGCAAGGATGCCAAGTTTTCGGCAACTGCATTTACATTGGATATAGGTGAAACAAGCGGGTTGATAGAAAGTGAAAATGGTTTTTATTTTCAAACACTGCTTGAAAGATCAGAATTTGACAGCACCGCATATGCCGTGAGTAAGGAAAGAATAAAGTCTACCTTGCTATCTCAGAAAAGACAAAAAGTTTTCCAGGATTGGTATGATACATTAAAAGAAAATGCAAGTATTACAGATAATCGTAAAGATTTTGGAATCTACTAATAGCTTTAAACCTTGTAAGCCTTCTTTCAATGGCGGAGAAGGCTTTATTTCAATTTGTATAGGGCTTTAAAACTTCAATTGCTTTTATCAGGCTTTTATATTGTTTCTCATCCAGTGCTTGGTCTGCATCACTCATTGCAGTGGCTGGATTGCAATGAACTTCTACCATAATACCATCAGCGCCCACAGCTAATGCTGCCTTCGAAATTGGTTCGATAAGCGATCTGATTCCTGTGGCATGACTGGGATCAATAAATACAGGCAGGTGAGTCATTTCTTTTAACAAGGGAACCGAACTAATATCAAGAGTGTTGCGCGTGGCCGTTTCAAAAGTGCGAATACCCCTCTCGCAGAGAATAACCTGCTCATTGCCATTGGCTAATATATATTCAGCGGACAATAAAAGTTCCTTGATGGTAGACATCATCCCACGTTTGAGAAATATTGGTTTTTTCGTTTTTCCTACCTCGGTAAGCAGGACAAAATTCTGCATATTTCGTGCTCCTATCTGCAGCATATCAGCATATTCAGCAACAAGTTCAACATCATCAGGTGATACGACTTCGGTGATAACCGGCATGTTAAATTTATCTCCGGCTTCGCGCAGAAGCTTCAAACCTTCTTCACCCAGGCCTTGAAAACTGTAAGGGCTTGTGCGCGGTTTAAAAGCACCGCCTCTTAAAATATGTGCTCCGTTTTCCGCAACTATCTTGGCAGATTCTATCATTTGATGGCGCCCTTCAACGCTGCAGGGACCAGCCATTATTATAAAATCCCCCGCACCAATCTTTATCCCGTTAACATTTACAATAGTTTTTTCGGGTTTGCGTTCAAGGCTGTATAAAGGAGCATTTGAATTAGATTTGACACTACCATTCGTTCCCGTTTTTGTCGCCAGATGAATTTCTTCCTGATATTTATGATAAGAGCCCAAAACATGAATAAAGCCTGTCATTGAGCCTATCTCTTTCAGCGCTTTTGTGATATTTTCATCATGCTCATGTCCTTCCAGCTCAACAAAAAAATAAAATCTCCAGGGTTCCGTTTTGTGAGGACGGGAGGTTAGCATTGTCATATTGATATCGTATTTCTCAAGGACGCTTAAACATTTATGAAGCATGCCAGCTTGATCCAGTGTGTGAAAAACAGCAGTGACTTTCCAGGGTGCTATTGCGTCGTTCTGCAATAAAATATCTTGACTGGTTACTAAAACAAAACGCGTTTGATTATGAGGATAATCTTCAATGCGGGTGGCCAGAATATCCAAATCATACACTTCGGCGGAGTCTAGGCTGGCAATGGCAGCAGTATCTTTTAGACCATTTTCACTTATAATTTTAGCACTTCCCGCTGTGTCATATGTGGGGATTATTTCAGCATCAGAATATACTCTTAAAAAAACTTCACATTGAGCAATAGCTGCGGGATGTGAAAATATTTTTTTGATATCCTCCTTTTTTACACCCCTGTTCGCTAACAGATTATGATTAATCGGCAAGATGGTTTCTTTGAGAATTGTCAGTTTATTCTCTAATAATAAGTCATAGGTGTGCGTAATATTGCCAACAATTGTGTTGTCAATAGGCAAAAGACCGTAATCGATCTCATTTTTCTTTAATGCATCTACAACATCATAAAAAGTACGAAATGGAACTTTATGTACTTCTTTTTCGCTGTATAATTGCAGAATTGCTTTTTCACTGTAGGCACCGCTTTCTCCCTGGTACCCTACTCTATCAATTTTGGTTTTCATTTATAAAATCCTCTAATCCTGCAAAGACCTAATATTAAAATTTTTTAAATTGCTTGTTATTTGAGAAGCCGTAAAGTTAGTATTTTTTAAAGTGGCAGTAAAATTTAAATAGCAGGAAGATTAATAAAAATTATATTTGTCTCGCAGTAGCGTTAGTGTTTTTTCATTTACATCTAATTTTCTTAATTTTTTTTCTGTTGCCCAAATGGCATCCAAAGCATCGTCAGATGCTTTTAGTTTGCCAGAGATATAATTGCATTCAAAATCGATTATAACATAGTGAAAAGTTATGTTCTGTTTGTTATCTTTTTCAATAACATCAAAAACATAGACCATTTCACCTACACTTATTTCCAGTCCTGTTTCTTCTTTTATCTCCCGAATCAATGCTTGCTGCATTGTTTCTCCGGGCAAAATTTTACCACCCGGTAATGCCCACATGTCTTTTGCAGGTGCTTTGCCCCTTTTAACCAAGAGCACTTTGTTTTTTCGAAATAGAACTGCTCCCACAGCAGTTTGTGGAAATGTATTACTTTTTGCCATAATCGGATTTAAAAAAGTTTATAAAAGGATAAAAAAAATGACGAATGCAAAACAGGGAGGGTTCAAGGTTTTTTAGATCAATTTTTCTCAAATACTTCTTTCATATTTAACAGCCTTGTCTTTACAGGAGGTTTGTTATAGTCGATCTGATCAAAACCTGCTCCTCCAACAAATACAGTAACATTGTATGTTTCAGCAACATTACAAATTTGGTCAAACTCCAGTTGAATCTGGTCCTTATTCTCTACATATGTCGAACTGATATAAATACTTTTGGGAGAATAATCTTCAAAAATATTAGACAATTTAATCACAGGAGTCAACTGTCCGCTGTATAAAACTTTAAAACCTTTGTACTCAAGAATATGGTCGACCATCTTTAAAACAATACTATGCATTTCATTACTCAGGTTCATACACATTACTACACCCAATTTTTTATCGGGCAGAGATATCATGCTTTGGAGACGCGTAATAGAGTCAAGAATTGATTGCGATGCAAAGTGTTCTTCTGTTACAGAGATTTGTTTTTCTTCCCAGGCATCGCCAATTTGGTGCAATACTTTATTTACAACCTCATCGTAAATTTCATACAACGGCACTTTGGATAGAAAAAGACCTTTCAGAACATTAAGTATATTTTGCCTTTTGCAACGAATAGATTGGTTATAAAGATATTTAGCTAAACTTTGATAATTCTTTTTCAATATCCATTCGCTAATCTGCGTATCTTCAGCTGTATTTATGGGGAATGAATTCAACTTTGAATGGAATTTTTTATTTTCTTCGATGAATTTTGTTAAATGATGCATTTCAAATTTGCGATGACCTCCCGCTGTTTGCGAGCATTGCAGTTTGCCTGAAGTTGTCCATCTTTTAATGGTTGATACATTTACACCTAACAGGTTAGATGCCTCTTCCGTATTGAAATAAACCATACTAATTCCTCGTTATAAGGTTGAAAAATAACATATGATTACTCATTATGCAAATTTTTTGAGCGATATGAGCGTTATATAGTAAATAAAGTGCCTCTTGAGGAATATACTTTTTCTATAATTAATTTAATTATATCAATTTTTTATATTGACTTTTCCATAATTTTAGTTATATTCATAATAAAATTAAAAACGCTCATATCGCTCATTAGGAGAAAAAGTGGAAAGTCCAAAAAAAGTAATCGTTATTGGTGCCGGTTTCGGTGGTTTAGCTCTGGCAATAAGATTACAGGCTAAAGGTTTTCAGGTAACCATCCTGGAAAAACGGGCCAAGGCCGGTGGCAGGGCTTATCAACTTAAAGCAAAAGGCTTTACGTTTGATATGGGTCCGTCGTTGGTAACAGAACCGGCTATTATTGAATCCGTATTCAAAGCAGCCGGCAAAAATATGGAAGATTATCTTGATCTGGTAATGCTCGACCCGTTTTACAGGATCTATTTTCACGATAAAAGTTATATAGATTATTGTGAAGATACAGACAAAATGAAAAAACAAATGGCCGTGTTTAACAAAGAGGATGCAAATAATTACGATAGGTTTATGAAGCTGTCAAAGAACTTCTATGATGCCGTTATAAAAGGCGGGTTGGGATCCTCACCCATTTCAAAAATCAAAGATATGCTTTACATGTTACCTAAAGTTGTGCAATTAAAAGGTTTCAGATCAGCATACAGTCTGGTCAGTAATTACTTTAAAGATTTTCGTCATCTATTTCTTTTTTCTTTTCACCCTTTATTTATCGGCGGCAATCCTTTTAAATCGCCGGCCTTATATCTGATGATACCCTATATGGAAAAAAAAGGTGGCGTTTTATACACGCATGGCGGCATGTACAGCGTTATAGAATCATTTGTGAAAGTTTTTAAAGAATTAGGCGGAAATATTTTAACGAATGCAGAAGTTCAAAGATTAGAAATAAAAGATGGTAAAGCCACAGGCGCTTACGCTAACGATAAATTTATTGCGGCTGATTTAGTAGTTTCAAATGCAGATTTCAGAAATACCTACAGTGATCTAATAGATCAAAAGCACCGATCCAAATGGACAGACAAAAAGCTAAGCAAACTCGATTATTCCATGAGTGCTTTTGTAATGTATCTGGGATTAAATAAGAAATATGAACAATTATTACATCATTCAATAATATTATCTGAACGTTACAAGGAATTAATAGACGATATTTTTATTAACAAAACAGTTCCCGATGATTTTTCATTATACATGCATTGTCCATCAAAAACAGATCCATCAATGGCTCCGGAAGGAAAGGAAAGTCTTTACATCCTGGCACCCGTAGCAAATCTCGATTCAACATTTGATTGGGATAAAGAAAAGGATGTATACAAGGAAAAGATACTATCCTTTTTAGAACATAACTTTGGATTACAGGGTTTAAAAGAATCAATCGAATTTTTAGAGATAATGACACCCAAAGATTTTGAAGCAACGCAAAACGCCCATCTTGGAAGTGCCTGGGGTGTGCAGCCAAAACTTTTACAATCAGCCTATTTTCGTCCCCATAATCAGTCTGAGGATATAGAAAATATGTTTATTGTGGGTGCTAGTACACATCCTGGTGCAGGTGTTCCCGGGGTATTGCTAACAGCTGAAGCAACAGAAAAAGCGATTAATAATTACACGCAACCATTTAAACCATCTAAAAGTGCCTAGGAGAAATGATGAAATTTTGGCAAAATCCCGAGCTCAAAGTATCTTTTCAATATTCTAAAATGCTGACGGCGCATTATTCAAAAAGTTTTTATATTTCAGCAAGCCTGCTGCCGGCAGAAAAACGATGGGCCACATTCGGTCTCTACGCATTTTGCAGATACGTAGACAACCTAATAGATAATCCCCGTAACAGATCACAAGAGGAATTATTTACAGAAGTGGATGAACTGGAAACAGAAATAATACGGGGTTATAAATATGGTGAATCGCAGCACCCTACTCTTCAGGCTTTTATTTACGTTGCCAAAAGATACGACATACCACTTGAGTATCCTTTAGATCTCCTGAAAGGAGTAAAAATGGATGTAACCCAAAAAAGGTATGAAACCTTTGATGATCTCTATCTTTTTTGTTACAGGGTTGCAGGTGTGGTAGGGCTGATGATGACTCACGTTTTAGGTAATAAATCAGATGATGCTTTTTACTATGCCGAAAAGCTTGGTATAGCAATGCAATTAACCAATATTCTGCGCGATGTTCAGGAAGATAAAGATATGAACAGGATTTATCTACCTTTAGATGAATTAAGACAGTTCGGCCTGCGTGAAGATGAAATTTTATCTGAGAGAATTAGTACAAAAGTAAGAAAGTTTATGCGCTTCCAAATTAGGCGTGCTCAGAAATATTATGACCAGGCTAATAAAGGAATTGGACTGCTTGATCGCAATGCGCAATTTGCAATTGTATCTTCAAGCAAAATATATAATGGTATTCTACATAAAATATCAGCTCGAAATTTTAATCCGTTTCTGGGAAGAGTTTATGTACCGCAACTAAAAAAGTTTGCTATATTGTTACAGGAAATTATAAGAACTCGTTTTATACCATTTAGAAAGGTGCCTGTTCCAGTGCAGCTGCAAGTTGAAAATTTTAAACAACAGGAGAAACCGGCATGATTTATTTAACAAATGCCTTAGCATTAATTGCAAGCTTTGCCTTTATGGAATTTATGGCCTGGTTTGCTCATAAGTATATAATGCATACCTTCGGATGGGTATTGCATAAAGATCATCATTTTAAAGATCATGACAGTAAGTTTGAAATGAATGATCTGTACTTTTTAATTTTTGCCATACCGGGTATGATGCTGATTTATTTTGGATACCAGAACGGTTTTCATGATGTTCGTTTTTGGCTCGGTATTGGAATAACATTATACGGCTTTGCTTATTTTGCCGTGCATGATATTTTTATTCACCAAAGAGCCAAGATATTTACCAGGACAAACAATGTTTATTTCAGAGCTATGCGCAAAGCTCATAAAATTCATCATAAACATCTTGGTAAAGAGCATGGCGAATGTTTTGGATTTTTGTGGGTACCGCTAAAGTATATTAATGAGGCACGCAGTAAATAATGTCCACCTACTTGTGGATCAACCTACTCACAATAATTGTACCTCTGATAGCCAGTTTTCATCCAAAACTGGCATTTTATAAAAAATGGTATGCGCTTTTTCCGGCAATAATTATTACGGCAATACTGTTTATTGTCTGGGATGTCTATTTCACTAATCTTGCTGTATGGGGTTTTACTGCAGAGCATGTAAGTACCATAAATATCTTTAATCTACCGCTGGAAGAGGTGTTATTTTTTATTGCAATTCCCTATGCGATTGTCTTTAGTTATGATAGTTTAAAAAAGTTCAATGTTCCCAAGCCTTCTGCTAATTCTGCAAAAAAAATATTTCTCACTGCAGCAGTTTTATTACTGATTTTAGGATTAATTTATTTGGGAAATCTTTATACTTCTTTCACTTTTTTAGCAACAGCTCTTTTTTTATTATTCCATGTTTTCGTTCTTAAAAGTGCTTATAAGGGAATTTTTATAGTCGCTTACCTGATCATCTTTCTCTTTCCATTTATACTTGTCAATGGAGCATTGACCGGATCTTTTCATGAGGTGCCGGTTGTATGGTATAATGACCTGGAAAACATGGGAATCAGAGTTTTTACAATCCCGGTTGAAGATTTTATTTATGGTATGCTGCTCTATTTAATGAACGTTACCCTTTTCGAGTCCTTTTTAAAAAAATCTTGATTTAACTTTTTTTTAAAAAAAATTGTGACATAAGACCAACTTCCCGATTTATTTTTTATATATTTGACTATATCATCACTCACATAATTTTAATTTTAAAGGATAATGTCATTAATATCAGGAGATAATACCATGAAGTATTTACGTGTATCCGCTTTCATTTCACTAATGTTTTTTATCGGTTGTGAGAGTATTACAGAGGCACCTGTTTCTGAAAGTCCATCCACAGAAACAAACAGTTTTTCAAAAGTAACACTTCCTGAAGGGGCTATTGTTGAGAATGCCGTTTTACATATTTATGTAACTGAAGCATACGGCTACTCGGTTGATATTCATCCAGTACTTGAATCCTGGAATGAATTGCAAGTTACCTGGAATAGCAGGGAATCAGGAGTACCCTGGTCAACTGCAGGTGGACATATTGGAGCCCTTGCCGGATCTTTTCTGGCCGACAACACGGGATGGAAAACTTTTAATATGACAGCACTTGTCAATGGCTGGTTGGATGGTGCAGATAATAACGGTATTCTTCTAAAGGCTCAGAATCCTTTTGAAAGTACATCATTCTTGAGCAGTGATTATAATACAGATGCAAATCTAAGGCCAAAACTTGTTCTTACAGTTAATAATGGTGGATCATTATCTATTGTTACGGTACAAAGAAATATTGAAGGAGATGTTTTCGATAGTTTTATCGATCAACTTTACCCTGATGCGACACAATGGGATTTAACCTTCAGTTTCGAATCTCTTTCAGCCCGAATACGCGGATTGAGTGGTGATCCAGATGTACCTGATTATACCGAAAAACGTTCCCTAATCCTTTTTGATATCGATCAGGAAGATATTCCGGACGGACCTGGAACAGGTACTCCCGGATACTGGAAAAACCACCCTGATGCCTGGCCAGTAGAAGAAATAACTATTGGTGGTGTTACTTTTTCAAAAGACGAAGCTATTGAATTCATGCAGAGCCCTGTAAAAAAAGATAAGACCTTTAACCTCTTTATGCATCTGGTAAGTGCAAAGCTGAATTTAGAAATTGGCAATGATGGTTCCTGTGTCTCTGAGGATATTGATCTAGCCGATGAATGGATGGCCGATAACGGTCCTGTTGGCTCTGGTGTAAGAGCAAACAGCAGTGAGTGGCAGGAAATTTCAGATACCTTTACATCTTTAGATGAGTATAATAACGGCTGGCTTTGTGCCCCACACAGGGACTAGCACCAAAAATATTCTTAAAAAAAGGGGTTCTTTTACAGGAATCCCTTTTTTTTGTTTTCAAACTTTGCTTATAGTTAAAATTATTATATTTGATCAAGATCACGCTAAAGAAATTCAATCAGTTTATATTCAGGCGACTTTTAATCAGAACATATGGAGAAAAAAGTGAACAAAAGATTTTTATTAATAGTTGCCATTTTAGCATTATTATTCACCCTGAATAATTGTGACAGCAATTCAACCAATTCTCAAAACGGTAACGGAACTTTGCAAATTTCCTTAACCGATGCCCCTGCTGCGTATGACTCAGTTATTATTCATTTCAGTGAAGTAAGCGCACATATTGATTCGGATTGGGTAAATGTATCAATTGACCCAATGCGTGTTAATCTGTTGGAGTGGTCCAACGGCGAAACAATGCTGCTTGGCTCGGCTGACGTTCCAGCGGGTGATTACAGCCAAATCCGTTTAATTATTGACAGTGCTTTTGTTGGTGTAAGAGGACAAGTTCATGAACTTGACGTGCCCAGTGGCGCCAAAAGCGGGTTAAAATTAAATATACACTTTACCATCAATGAAGGCAGCACATATGAAGTGGTGCTGGATTTTGATGCCTGCCGATCAATTGTTACAACCGGGCCAAAAAGAAATCCGCACGGTTATAAATTAAAACCAACTATTCGGGTAATAACCAGGGCGCTAAGCGGATCTATTTCAGGTAATGTTTTAAATAGCGAAGCTATACCTGTTGCCCGTGCAATTCATAACGGAGATACTACAACAACAACTTTTGTTGATACAAGCTCCGGTTTATTCAGGTTGGCATTTCTACCGGAAAATATGTACACCGTAGTAATTGAAGACACTCTGGGCAGGACTTTTATGCAGGACAGTGTAGTTGTGCAGATTGGTGAGAACAATAACCTCGGTCAAATCACTTTAAATTAATAATAAAATTACCTCTCAAAAAGCCTTTATGAATAAAATAAAGGCTTTTTTTATTAACTCTTATTTCAATAATATCATTTTCCCATATTTTTTTTCTTTCCTGGCAACAATAGAATAAATATAGGTTCCGCTTGGAACAAATTTACCAAAATTATTTTTTCCATCCCAGATAACTTCATTTTCACCGGCATAGTAAAAGAATTTTGGAAAATCTCTAACCAGCCTGCCATTTATATCATATACATTTACACGTATGGGTTGTTTTTCTTTAATAAAGAATTTAATTGTTGTCTGATTATTAAAGGGATTGGGATAATTTCTTAGCAGCTCAAATGACTTTTTAGTCAGATTACTTTCAGGATTAAAAGTAACAATTTCAGGTCCGTACAGATTAATTTCACCTGAAGAATTAACATCACCTATTTTATAATAATAGGCCCTGCCTGGAATTAAATTATTATCACTGTCAACATATGTGTATGTATTTCCCTTTGATGATGAACCAGCATTTTTTAATTCTTTGTTATTCTTATATGAAGCAATCTCTTTGTACCTGTTTTCATGTTCTGCTTTGCGATAAATAGTGAATCCTAAATTTTCGGTTTCTGATTGCGTTTGCCAGGTGAGCAAGGGAAATCCATCTTGCATAGCTGCACTAAAACCTTTAAGGGTTATACTCAGTAGGATACCATCACTATTTAGTCTTTGCTGAAGCATAGCAACAGGAGTTGATTTACCATTACTATTCCAAAGATCAAAAAGCTCCTGACCTTTTGTGTTTGTTACATTATTGTCTCTCAAAAATTCAATATATTCTTTACTTGTTGTTTGATAATAGAGAGTGACAGAAATCGAATCGAATCCCTGCGGCACATTATAAATAGTTTCATCCCAATACTCACCGTCGTCATACGTATACCCAATAGGTGGAGACTGGATTGCCTCAAAATTACTGTTGCTAAAACCGCGGGGAGGAATTCTGTTATCGCTGTAAATCGTATCATTTAAGACAAAGTGAAAAGAAGGCCCTGCTGTCAATCCAACCGCAGAAGCAATGGTTTGCGACAATCCCGGCTTAATTTCATATACTTTGATGTCTTCATCTAAAGTCAAAATACCAGTTGAATTGTCGTAAGCACCGGATTCATACATTAATTCATTTGTAGTATCATATACTTTCAGGTTTAGCCATATTCTTCTCCCTTCCGGATAACCGGATGGCAGTTTATGACCTGTTTCATTAAAGACTTTGACGCTAATAATTGTATCGACAATAGTAACTTCCATTGATGCTGCCAATTGCAGCATGCGTGTAGCCCTGGCAATGCTGGAGTCTTTTACTGTTGCAGACATGTTTGTTAAAATACCTGGTACAAACGTATTGCCACCAGTCAAATCATGTAATCCTAAATCTGTTCGTGAATCGCCAAAAAAACCACCTTCTCCGGTAACATCCCGCATATGACAATCCTGGCATGTAGATACGTTCTCCTTGTTCCCGCCAAAAGTTGTTCCGGATATACCTTCCTCTGTATTATATGCACTGTTTAACCATTCACTAAAGGTTCTTTCCACAGGAAACATTTCATAAGGATCAAAACTCGGAACAGTATCGCCAAGTGTGTTTAGATAATAGCTGCCATCACTGTCTTTCGAATAAACAGGATTACTCACATCGTGACACGTGCCGCATAAATCTGACTGTTGATGAAAAGGCGAATAACGCGCTTCATGACCAAGAGGGCTGGCATCATGATACGGTCCCCTGCGATAATCACTATTATCATCCAACACATACATTCCATTTGCACTTGTTTGGGGGATATGAGCGCTGATCATCGAAAGATAAGTCGAATCAGCAGAATAAGTACGTGTGGAATAAATTGAATCTTCTGAAAACGGGTTTACACCAATCTCAGAAGGTTTTATCATGCGATGGCAAAATAAGCAGTTCACGCTGCTTTCATCATCAGAAATCAAACTACTGCCATCCGTTGGCACAGATCTTCCTTCTATCCATCCTGTTGGAGTGTGGCATCGTAAACATAAATCTCCTGCTTCTGCAGCATCCTGGTTTGCGATTGTCATGGCCGCCTGGAAAAAAGGGTCCAGCAGGGCGTGGGTCATCATGGAAGCCTGCCACGCTTCGTTTATATATCCATTTTCCAGATTATGGCAAATGCATGATGTGGGATTATCAAAGTTACCGGATTCCAATGGCTGAGAACCGGGCAGAAAGAAATCATCAAGGGTGGTTGGAACAGGCAATGATTGCGCAAAAATAAAACTTAAAAAGAAAAGTTTTACAAAGAAAAATGCTCGAATTAACATTTTGAACCCTATTTTTATATATTTAAGACTATATGCTCCTATAATATAAAAAATATGAAATGTAATTCAATTTTTACTGTTAAATGATAGGTATTTTAAATTTCCAAGATCATACGGGCAGGATCTTCCAATAATTCTTTAACTCTCTTTAAAAAAGTTACTGATTCCCGGCCATCCACTAAACGGTGATCGTAAGATAATGCTGTATACATCATGGGGCGGATAACGACCTCTCCATCAATAGCGACAGGACGGTCAATAATATTATGCATCCCCAGGATAGCCGATTGGGGGGTATTTATAATAGGTGTGGAAAGCATCGAGCCAAAAACACCACCATTAGTAATAGTAAAAGTACCGCCTGTCATCTCATCTATCGAAAGCTTACCATCGCGCGCTTTGGTAGCTATGCGCACAATTTCAAGTTCAATCTCATGCAAAGATAATTTTTCGGCGTTACGGATAATCGGTACCACAAGACCTTTTTCGGTAGAGACCGCTATTCCAACATCCGCATAATCATGATAAACAATTTCATTGCCGTCAATCATACCGTTTACAGCCGGAATTTCATCAAGAGCAATTGAGCAGGCTTTGGTAAAGAAAGACATAAATCCCAGGTTGACACCATATTTTTCTTTAAACTTTTCTTTATACTGTGCGCGTAATTCTTTTACTTTCAATAGATCCACTTCATTAAATGTGGTAAGCATAGCCGTTTCATGCTTGGACTCCAACAGGCGACGGGCAATTGTCTTGCGCAAGGTGGTCATGCGCACCCTGCTTTGGGAGCGCTCCCCGCTTGCCGGTTTTAATTCAGTTTGAGGTTGTGGTTGTTCTTCTCCTTGTGGCTTATCCTTTTCAACAGCTTTTAAGGCATCTTCTTTTACGATGCGTCCGCTGCTACCGCTGCCTTTTACTTGGGCGGGATCGATACCTGCTTCATGCAAGATATTTGCCGCCACAGGAGAAATTTTTGAAGTATCCTCTTGCTCATCAACTTTGGCGGAGACCTCGTTTGTTTCTGCAGCAGGTTTTACAACTTCTTCTTTTTTAGCAACAGGCTCACTTGGCTGGCCAGCGGTGTCTATTTGTGCGATAACCGCACCTATCTCAACTGTATCCCCCTCTTTAGCTTTATGAATTAATTTGCCCGCCTTTTCAGCGACTACCTCAATAGTAGCTTTTTCAGATTCAACTTCACAAATTATATCGTCTTCCTCTACAAATTCGCCATCATCTTTTGCCCAACCGCCCATAGTCGCTTCAGTTATAGATTCTCCAATAGCTGGTACTGAAATTTCAATTTTCATGTTGTCCTTAAATCGCTTTCTTATTTAAATGCTTTTTCTAATATTTCTGCCTGCTCGATGGCGTGGGTCTTATTGAACCCGGTAGCTGGTGCAGACCCGGCCTTTCTATAAACACCCTTAATACTTTGTATGCCAAACCAGTTCTTAAAATATATCCAGGGACCATAATTTTCCGGTTCTTCCTGTACCCAATAGATTTCCTTTGCTTTATTGTACTTGGCCCGGATTGCTCTTATCTCTTTTTCCGGAAAGGGATACAAAAGTTCTGTGCGCACAACCGCTATATTTTTAATGTTTTTTTCGGTGCGATACTGGTCTAAATCATAATAAATTTTTCCACTGCAGAAAATTATTCTTTGAATACGCTCGGGATCGGCTGCTTTATCATCTATTACAGGGCTAAAGTAACCGTTTGATAATTCTTTCAGGTTACTTACACATTCCGCTAATCGTAATAATTTTTTAGGTGTAAAAACTATCAAAGGTGTATGGAATGGATATTTAACCTGGGTTCGCAATAAATGATAAAAACTAGCAGGTGTGCTGGGGTTAGCTATACGCCAATTATTTTTTGCGGATAACTGCAGAAATCTTTCAATGCGCGCATTGGAATGTTCAGGACCCTGACCTTCATAACCATGTGGTAAATAAAGAACTAAACCGTTTGTTCTTTGCCATTTGGATTCAGATGAAGATAAAAACTGATCAATAACGATTTGTGCTCCGTTAAAGAAGTCACCAAATTGTGCTTCCCAGATTGTTAAACCGTTTGAAGAAACATTGGCATATCCGTATTCAAATCCCATCTCTGCATATTCACTTAACAGGCTGTTAAAAATTCTGCAAGATGCCTGCTGTTGGCTGACATGGTTTAAGGGTAAATAAAGTTCTTCGGTTTGTTCATCTCTTAAAACAGCATGTCTGTGCGAAAAAGTGCCGCGCTCCGAATCCTGACCACTTAAACGGACAGGGTGACCCTCATCCAATATGGTAGCATAAGCCAAAAATTCGGCTGTTCCCCAGTCAATATCTTCTCCAGATATAGCTTTTTTTAACCTCTCTTCATACAACTTGCGCGTTTTATTAATAAAATTATAATCATCCGGTAAGGTAAAAACATGCTTGGCAATTATTTTTAATTTGTCCTCCGGAAATACCGTGGTAGGAATTGGATAAAAACGATTTTTCGATATATCCTGGTGCCATTCACTGGAAAACTCAAAATCTGCATCCTTCGAAGTATGACGAATGCCCTTTTTATTTCCGTTAGATCTTACTTCATCTAATTTTTCAGAGAGAATGGACTTAAAATGCTTTTCCATTTCTTTCCCCAGATTCTGATCAACATTATCGGATGCCAATAATTTTTTAACATAGATTTCCCTGGGGTCCGGATGTTTGGCAATGGCCGCATACAACCTGGGTTGCGTAAATCGAGGTTCATCACCTTCATTATGTCCGAATTTGCGGTATCCTAGTAAGTCAATGAAAACGTCGGTGTGGAATCTCTGCCTGTAATCGATAGCCATTCTAACTATTTCAACTACCGCTTCGGCATCATCTGCGTTGACATGAAATACTGGAGAGTGCGTAACCTTTGCCACATCCGTACAATAGGTGCTGGAGCGCCCTTGTAAATAATTTGTAGTAAAGCCAATCTGATTATTTATAACAAGATGGATTGTTCCGCCAGTTCTGTAGCCATGCAACAGGGACATCTGGATAAGCTCATATACAACGCCCTGACCGGCAATCGCCGCGTCTCCATGAATCATTATTGGAACAATTTTATCTTCATTACCGTGATAGTCATGATCAATCTTGGCCTTCACCATTCCTGCTACAACTGGATTGGCAACTTCAAGGTGTGAGGGATTTGGCGCCAGTCCTAATTTAACTTTCTTACCATTTTGTGTGGCAATCTGGCTGGTAAATCCCAAATGGTATTTTACATCTCCGCTAAAAACAAAGTCAGCATATACTTCTCCTTCAAACTCACTAAATATATCTTCATAGCGCTTGTTTAAGATATTAGCCAGCACATTCAATCTGCCTCTGTGTGCCGTACTCATCATTATCTCTTCAATACCCTGTTCAGCTCCATATTCAATAATACTGTCTAAAGCAGGAATCAAGGTTTCTCCACCTTGCAAAGAAAACCTCTTTTGACCGACATATTTTGTATGCAGAAAGTTCTCAAAAACAACCGCTTCATTTAATTTTTGCAGAATTCGCCTTTTTTCATCAATCGTAAAATTTGGTCGGTTACGCGTAATCTCCATGCGTTCTTTTATCCAATTTTGCTTTTTGGGAATACGAATGAACATGTACTCAGCGCCAATGGATTTGCAATATGTTTCCTGAAGATGATCAAGAATATCTCTTAAGGAAGCAGGTCCTAAGCCAATTTCAGACCCGGCTTCAAAAGTCACATCCAGATCATCATCGGACAAATTAAAATTTTCCAGATCGAGAGAAGGTTTATAATGCCTGCGCTCTCTAACAGGATTTGTCTTCGTAAATAAATGTCCACGCGTGCGGTAGGCGTTAATTAGATTTATAACAGAGAATTCCTTTTGAGATTTTTTAGCCGATGTCAGAATATCCGTTTCCGGCATGTCTGTTCCATTCTGACCATACTGAAAACCTTCGAAAAAAGTACGCCAACTCGGCTCTACAGCTTGGGGATCGGCCAAGAACTGCTGATACATCTGATCGATATACTCAGGATGCGCATTATTTATATAAGAATATTTATCCATTACTTTGTTTTAACCTTTATTAAAGCAAAATTAATCCAATTTACTTTTCTGTTTGCATTAAAAAAAAATGTTTCTCTTAGCAAATTATTTGCAGGGGCTCAATATAAGGTATAATTGACTTTTTTTAAACTTCAAATTTTAGGCAAAGAGTGAAAAAAAATTGGAGGCTATCATGGACAAACCCAGCCGCGGAGCAACAGCAGTGAAAAAACGCGGTTTATGCAGAAACATTGACCGGGTTGCCTTGTTAGAAGATATCATTAAAGAGATTCATAATTTTATAGCTGGAAAATTTAATTTATAATTTCTTCCCTGAATTTAAGTTTTTCAAGCTCAGTGTTTTTAGACTGTTCGTCATCTTTTTCGTTTAGCAAATTATTTAAGACCGGGATCAAATGCTGGGCGGCTAAAACCCGGGGTAGGAAAACATAATCCGCACCCTCGTTATACATTTTAAGAGCTCTGGAAGAACTTTCCGCAGTTACAATTATTTTGGCATCAGGGCATAATTTTTGAATTTTTTGAATTATCTTGAGATTATCAGTACCCTTTAGAATAGTATCCGGTATGGTAGAGATAACAACCTTAGCGGCATGAATCCCGGCGTGGTGTAGTGTATCCATGTTACTTATGTCACCGTAAATTACCTTTATACCTTTGGCTTGCAATTTACGATGAACATCGGGGTTAAAATCTATAACAACAATGTTGTCTTTTATTCCCGAACTATCATCTTCATTCAACTTATCAAACTCCTCAATTTCTCTGACCAGCGAACTTGCTACTCTAAAAAACCCCAGTATAGCGATATCTTTTTTCATTTCTGCAGCTGCTTCCTGCGGTGCGTTGCTAATATCTTTAAAACCGATCTTTTGAATTAATTTATTCAGGCCCCTCTGCAGTGGATGGCTGTATTTAATCATATATGTTGAAACAACAGAAGTGATAACAAAAATAAAAATAATTATGGACAATATATCCGTCCCTATATGACCAGCTGAAAATCCTAGGGCAGCTATGACCAGAGAAAACTCGCTTATTTGGGAAAGGTTAATAGGAACTAAAAGGCTGACACGGTTTCCGTTTTTCAGGAAATATAAAATTGGGAAAATAGATATGAATCGCGTAGCAATCAGGAATATAGATGCTATCCCGGCAATTGCCAAAATTCCGAGATCATCCATGGGATTGGGTATTTTCATCCCCAAAGCAACAAAAAACAATGTAATAAAAAAGTCCCGGATGCTCACAATTTTTGCAATTACATCCAGGTTATAGGGAAATGTAGAGATAGCAACACCAGCTATTAAAGCTCCCATTTCAAGCGAAAGATCAAAGTATCCGGCAATTCCACAGATAAAAAAACACCAGCCCAAAGATGCTATAAGAACTAACTCAGGTTGTTTGGCTATAGTCTTGAATATATATCCCAAAACATATTTACTTATTAAAAGACTAATGAGGACAAGAATACCGCCCTTGCCAAAAGACCATAAAATTTGCACTATATCCGGGTTGGCCAAATTAGGTTGAATTCCTAAAACAACAATGGCCCATATATCCTGGAACACAAGTATCCCAAGTGTCAATCTTCCCGGAAGGGTATCCAGTTCGAATTTTTCGTACAATAATTTTACGACAATTGTTGTACTGCTTATACCACAACAAACTGCTAAATAACCCAAGTCGTAATTTCCGCCACCTATCGAATAATCTAATAATATAAAAAAGCCAAAGCCCATAGCCACTGTAAGAATAAATTGCAGAATGCCGGTTGTTATTAACGATTTTCCTGATTCTTTCAGCTTTTTTACATCAATCTCCAGGCCAATCATAAAAAGCAGCAGAATTAATCCAATTTCGGAAATTACCTCAATATCTTGTTCACTGGTAACTAATTCAAGACCAATTTTAGGTCCTATAATTATACCCGCAGTTATATAAGCAAGCAATGATGGTTGTTTGAAAATATTACCCAAATATGCCAGAATTGTAGCTGCAAGAATACTTACTCCGATGTTAGAGATTAGGTTATGGCCTCCTCCGTTGTCTCCACTGGCAAATATCGATTGTGGAAGAAACATGATACATATAGCGAATAGAAATAAAATGAGTGGCTTTTTGAAAACTGTTGTTTGGGACATTATTTTATTCTTTTTTTTAGATGAACTCTGGGATTTGTGAATATTTTAATTATAAGTCTAAACAGTCAATTGGCTTGTTATAATGTAATTAAAGAATAGGTATTATTTCAAGAAGAAGCAATTCTCAAGAAAAGAAATGATTAAAAGAAAATGCTAATTTCCGGGCGATTATATTATTAAAGACAAGGTAAACGTTTTAATTTAGCCAATACCAAACGAAAATAGGAGGCGTGGATTGCAAATTTTATTTAAGAATTTTTCTTAACTGACTTATAGAGTTAATTACATATGTGGGTCTCAGGCCATTATTTTCCGCTCCGTTTAGATTGCACCAGCATGTATCAATCCCGTAATTAAATCCACCTTTAATATCAGATCCCAATCCATCGCCTATCATTAAGACATCTTTTTTGTCCGGATTACCGGCTTTCGCAAAACAAATATCAAATATTTCAGGTTGCGGTTTACTGAAACCGACCTCCTCCGATATTATTACTTCTTTAAAATAATTGACAATCCCGGTATTAGCAAAACGAGGTCTTTGAACGGCGGACAAACCATTGGTAATTAATAAAAGTTCATAGTCATCTTTTAATTTTAATATGGTTTCCTCAGCACCAGCGATAAGTTTATGACCTTCACTTAAGTATTTTAAATACAACAAGGAGGCTTCGATAGGGTCTGCCTGCACATTTATTTCTTTGAATAAAAGTTTAAAACGCATTGTTTTAATATCACTGACAGATATCTTACCCTGTTCAAAATCCTTCCAGATCTGCGTGTTTATTTTCGTGTATATTTCACTAAATAATGGTTTATAAGGAATATTAAATTTAGTTATCATTTTTTTTAACGCCTGATTCTGGCTATCGTCAAAATCAAACAGTGTTCCATCGGCATCAAAAAATAGCCAGCTATACTTTTTCATATATTTGCAAGTTACTCCACATTAATCTGTCTTATTAAATAACAACATAAAACCTTAATGTAACAGAAAGGATAAAATCATGAAAGTATTGAAGCTATTAATTGCCATTTTATTAGTAACATCGTTTTCTTTTTCAGCATACGGACAACGCGCTGAGCGGAATTTTGACAAAAGGGAATTTAAAGAACGCCATGCTGGTTTGAACCTGCCAGATTTGACTGAAGAGCAAACGGAGCAAATTAAAGCGCTCAGGACATCTATGAAAAAAGAGATGATCAAGACGCAAAACGAAGTTGGAGAATTAAATGCAAAACTAAGAACGCTGGAAACTGCTGATAAGCCCAATATGAATAAAATAAATTCTACTATTGATCAAATTTCAGTTATTAAAACAGATATGGCTAAAAAGAAAGCAGCTCATCAGCAGGATATCCGCAGCATCTTAACACAAGAACAACGTGTAGTCTTCGACAGCAGGCCGCATGGAGAAAGAAAAGGAAAAAAACAAAACCGCGGGCATCATAACCGAAATAGAAACTGGTAATTGAATAGTGAATAAATAAAAAAGGCCATTCATTTTAATGGCCTTTTTCTTTTTCTATTCTCCACTCATGAAAGGATAAGTCCAGTCTTTAGGTGGGACAAACGTTTCCTTCATTGTTCTGACCGACATCCAACGTAATAAATTCATAGCACTGCCCGCTTTGTCATTCGTGCCCGATGCTCTGCCGCCTCCAAAAGGCTGCTGACCCACAACAGCACCTGTTGGCTTATCATTAAAATAAAAATTTCCGGCAGCATTTTTTAATCTATCCGACATATATACCAGCATTTTTCTGTCTTGAGCAAAAACAGCTCCTGTTAAAGCATACATGGAGGAGGTGTCACATAGATCAAGAGTTTTATCAAAATCATTATCATCATAGACAAAAATGGAAAGAACCGGACCGAATATTTCTTCACACATTGTTTTAAATTTAGGATCTTTAGATACGATGGTTGTTGGCGAAATAAAATATCCTTTTGAATCATCGTAATCGCCGCCTGTTATAAATTCTGTGTCTGCTGAGTCTGCAGCAAGATCAATATATTCGGTTATGCTTTTAAAAGCCGCTTTATCAATCACAGCTCCCATAAAGTTTGTAAAGTCGTTCACATCACCCATTTTAATTTTATTAACTTCAGCAACATATTTTTCTTTAAAATCACCATAAATAGATTGCGGAATATACATCCGTGAGGCTGCGGAACATTTTTGACCCTGGTATTCAAAAGCACCTCTTAAGGCTGCTACCACAAGAGCGTCTACATCAGCGCTATTGTGAGCAAAGATAAAATCTTTGCCACCTGTTTCACCCACAATGCGCGGATAATATTTCATTTTGCTGATGTTATCACCTACTGTCTTCCACATATCCTGAAAGACCGAAGTAGACCCGGTAAAATGAATTCCAGCCAAATGCTCACTGGCCATAACAGGATTACCGACCTGCCCGCCGCTGCCGGGGATAAAGTTAATTACACCTTTGGGAACTCCTGCCTCTTGCAGTAATTTCATAAGGTAATAGGCAGAATAAACCGCGCTTGATGCCGGCTTCCATAAAGCTACATTGCCAACCATTGCCGGTGCGGTGGGCAGATTACCGGCAATAGAAGTAAAATTGAAAGGAGTAACCGCAAAAATGAATCCCTCTAATGGGCGGTATTCCACTCTATTCCACACACCTGGAGATGAATTGGGTTGATCGGCCATAATCTGTGCCATATACGCACCATTAAATTTCCAAAAGTCTATTAACTCACATGCAGAATCAATCTCAGCCTGGAGAGCCGTTTTAGACTGGCCCAGCATCGTGGCAGCATTAATGGTTGACCGCCAAGGGCCAGCTAATAATTCGGCTGCCTTTAAAAAGATTGATACCCGGTGTTCCCAGGGCATGGCCGCCCATTCTTTGCGTGCTGCCAGAGCAGCTTCAATAGCCATTTTAACTTCTTTTTCTCCAGCTTTATGGTATACTCCCAATACATGCTTATGATTATGAGGAACTATCATTTCTGCCGTATTAGCTGATTTAACCTCTTCGCCGCCTATTATTAAGGGTACCTCAATTTTCTGGCTTGCTAATTCTTTTATTTTGTTTTTAAGTTCATCTTTTTCAGGACTGCCCGGAGCGTATCCCAAAATAGGTTCATTTTGTGGAGCAGGTACTTTAAAGAAGGCATTAGACATGTTCTTCCCCCAAATTTAGAATTTGAAAATTAGGTTTATTAAACTAAGTAACTAATATAAACAATTTTCTTCCACAGAAACAGAGGCATATTGTTTTAAATAATTGATAAAATGTTATCGTAAGCTCCGCGCAAGAACAACAGTATCTTTAATCTCTTTTATAATACCATTGTGATCATTTAGGATTTGAACATAAACAATATAGATACCCATGCGCATTAAACGCCCCGCATCGTTTTTTCCGTTCCAGGTTATTATGCTGTTCGGCCCGCTGAAGGAATTATCTTTCAGGATTCTGATTTTTCTCCCCAAAACATCATAAATAACAACTTTTATGCGGGCAGTCCTGACAGGAAGATCCAAATTTATAAGTGCAAAATCTTCTATACCGTCGTTATCGGGAGAAAAAGGATTGGGGGAAATGGATATTCGGGATTTTAACTTATCAGTAACGGATGTGAACAGAGAGTTCTGCGCTGCGGGTGTCGCATTTCTATTGGCAGCGCTCGGTCCCCAATTACGGGCAACGGCAGAATTGAGCTGGATATTAATTCTTTCCAATGATGGCGAACGCCATTCATCCCCCTCGAGCCAGTTAAGGGAATAAGGAACACGGTCTATTATTTCTCCCAGGGGATTTAATAAGGATATCACATCCTCTGAGTTGTTAAATGACGGCATATTTTTAACTATGTGAATAGCAGTTATTTCAATATTATAGAGCGTATCCAACCCACTATCTTTAGCAAAAGCTTTGTACTCTCCTGGAGCAATTATTAACAAACTGTCAATAAAAACAGTGTCGACCATATCAGCAATAGACCAGTTTTGCAGTGATATTGAATCAGGTCCGGCATTGAACAACTCCAACCATTCAGGTTCATCTTTTATAGTTAAAAATTTAATTTCATTTATATATATGTCTCCGCTATTATCAAGAACAGCTATGTCTACTGAAATTTTATTATTAAGTACATTTTCATCCAAGCTATCTGTTACCTGGGCAACGATAGAATAATTTCCCGCCTGTTGAAAAATAAAATCAAAACTAAAATCCGCAGTACTCCCTGTATCAATATAGGTGTAGGATGACTGTTCAAACAGCACTGCATCATTGTTTGATAATTCCATATCTCTATTGGAATCAATATAAATCTGAATATGTAAATCTCTTGAAAAGGTCTGCTGTCCCTGATTGTAAATCGTCAGTAAAAAATCTAAAGTTTTATGCGTAAAAGCGATTTCATTCCCAATTATTTCAAAAGAGACCGACAGGTCATGTTCAGGCGGTAAAATCGAGTTCTCTTTTGCAGGTGTGGCATTTTTATCGGAGGTCGATGGCCCCCAGTTGTCTGCTAGCTGCGCATTTTGTTTGATATTAATTCTTTCCAGTGAAGGACTTCGTTCAACCTCATCTTCCAGCCATTCAACATTATATGGGACTTGTTCCAATGTCCTTCCCAGAGGATTTATCAATGAAATTACATCACCTGAATTATTGAGTGCAGGCAAATCATTCAAGATATAAACAGCAGCGGTATTAATCTCATAAATTGAGTCTAATCCAGCATCTTCAGCAATTACTTTATAGCCACCCGGCGCAATTATTAACAAGCTGTCAATCAGCACAGTGTCAACAACATCAGCAATGGCCCAGTTCAGTAAATAAACAGAGTCGGGGCCACTATTATAAATTTCAAGCCACTCAGGCTCTCCTTTTATGGTCAAAAACTTTATTTCATTAATATGAATATGATCACTAGTATCAATAAGGGTCACTGAAGAGCTGATTTGGTTGTTTAGCAGGTTCTCATCAAGACTATCTGTTATTTCTGCAATAATTGAATATTTTCCTGCTTTTGAAAAGCTGTAATTAAAGTAAAATTCTACCATGCTTCCTGAATCAATTGAGGTAAGAGAGATTTCCTCAAAAAGCGATACATCTTCAGCTGAATACGCGCGGTCATTATCAAAATCTATATAAACCTGAATCTTTAGATCTTCATAGAATGCATCGAGTCCTTTATTAGCTATCATAATCCTAAATTCAACAGCAGTATTTATTATTAAATTTTCACTTGCAGAAACGGATAGGGAAATATCCAGATCATTATTTAAAGGTGATACAGAATTCTTGCCACCGGGTGTACCACCTAAAACGTGCGCATCTTTCCAGTTTGAAGCATCGCTCCCGGCATCAACAATTATTTTTTCATCCGAATAGCCTTCAATGTTACCCAGAGAATATCTGTAGCTGTCAAATAATATTCCTGATGAGTCATAAATAGAAATGGTTTTCTCTGATGAGTTGCTTAAGCCCCCGGAAGTAAATGTATTGTTGTCTATAGTTAGCTTGATGGCTGATGTCGGGATAAGAGTATCGTATGTCGCAGAATTATTGAGATAGCTCCCATCCAAAATAAGGGCATACTGATAAGGTCCAAGAAGCATTCCATCTCCGTAATCCTGTAAATTGTCTACAGAAAAAGAGTCTGCCAGATAGAAATTGCTTAGATCGATTATACTATCAGACAAATTGTATATTTCAATATATTCATCATGACTCTCACTTGTAGCGGGATTGTACATGATTTCGGAAAATGTTATTTGTGAAGAGAGGGAATTAAAAATCGAAAATAATAATAATACTGTAGAGTAAAAATATTTTCTTTGCATCATTATCCATATTGGTAGTTTATTTATATTTACGTTAGGTTTAGTTTTTTAACAACTTTTAATTAGGTTTTTACTCTTAACGAATTATACGCTTATAGTGTTTTTCTGACACTAGGCGGATAATACTTCTGTCGTTTAAGCGGAAGTGTTGAGTTGCAAATAAAATGATGTGTTATAAAATAGTTTCAAATGATACCTAGGGTGAAAAAAATTGACAGGATTAACGTGATATAAATAGAATTTATAGAATATTGGAATATTTAATAAGGTGTTTGAAAAGACTGAAAATTAATACTTTATTGATAAAATAAATCAAGTAAATCCAGTTATCCTGTCCAAAAAAAGAATGTTTTTGGTATCAAATGATTCTAACTATAAATGGATATTATTATAAAAGCGGCAAATATTTACAAATTGTCTCCAAAAAGATCGTCAAACTCAAATGAATCTTTTGGTTTGTCTTTACCTTTGGGAGGAAGGGTATCTTTTATTTCTTTATCATGATCAGCTTTATCTTCGCGTGCTTTACGTTCAAGGGAATTTAATTCTGCCTTTAAAGCAGCCAATTCTCCTTTGGAGATTGAAGCTTTTCCCAACACGAACCAATTATAATCGTGTCTTTTAATGATATGCTTAATCCGGGAAATCTGTTGTTCAATTGTCATTAACTACCTAATTAATACCAAATATATACATCGGGAAATAAAGCAAAAAAGTCCCAATCCAAAATAAAAGTTTCGCCGTGAAATATACAATAAATTTGGCAGGCTGAAAAGATTAATCTATAAATTAAATAAAAGCTTAAAATAAAAATTTGGTGATTTCAGTTTGGCGCGCATATTTATATCTTCAAACATAAAAGACAAAGTTTCCTGGAGAGTCTTATTCTTTGTTACTTTGTTGGCCAGAAAATTAAACAACCAGGGACGGTTTACCAATCTTTGAATTCTGTAACTTAACCTTAACTCAGTAAATAATCTATCATACACTTTTTTATCATATAATTTCAGAAAAGCCGCGGAGTAATCTCCTTCTTTAATAGCTGTGACAGCACTGTGCGCTGCAAACTCTCCGCTAACCATGGCATTGCCAATACCTTCACCGGTAAACGGGTCAATTAATGATGCAGCGTCTCCAACGAGCAAAAATCTATTACCAGAGATATTGCGCTTTACAGAACCTAAGGGAAGTCCCCAGCCCTGGATATCATCAATGAGTTCAGCGTGTTTAAAACGGTCTTTTAAATTTGGATTATTATTTATGGCATCTAGCATCATATCTTTTATACGCAGATTTTTTGAACGTATCTTCTCGCTTAACAGTCCAATACCAACATTGGCTTCATTGTTGGGCAAGGGAAATATCCAGAGATAACCCGGCAATACCTCATTAATGAAATGCAGTTCAATAAATTTATCGGGGTGAAAATCGCTCACATTTTTATAATAAGCCCTTAATCCCGCCGCATAATAACGCGGATCCATTTTATGTTTTGCCAGTTTTTTAGCAACGATAGAGCGGTCACCTTCAGCCCCTATAACCATTTGGCAGGTAATCTTCTTTTGAAATCCATTTTCCTGGTAGGATATCTCGACCTTATCAGGATGCATAATAATATCGTTGACATTGCAACCTGTTTTTATGTCTGCAAAATTTGGATCTATAAGCTCAAAGAGAAAATTATCAAAGTCCATTCTTTTACCGACAAAGCCTAAAATCCGCTGTTGATTTCGCAATTCTTCGCGTATAGGCACATCAATTTTTTTGCCATTGGGAGCTATAAATTGAACTCCCCAGCAATTCAGATAACGTTCATCATCATGCAGTTGCTGCAAAAGCCCACTGTCAATTCTTTTTAATATAGTTACAGTTTTTCCACTGAGGGCGTCTCCACACACTTTATCCCTGGGGAAGACTGCCTTATCAAGAATAATGTGCTTTATGCCTGCTTTGGATAAAAAGATAGACGCGGTTGTACCGCCTGGTCCGGCGCCAATTATTGCCACTTGTGTATCTGTTTTTTGCATGTACAAAACCTGAAAAGATGGTAAACTTTGGAAATAACTAATTTAATCCGCTTAATTTTTACAGACAAATATTATTAACCTGATTAAACAAAAAAAGGCCAATACAAGTTACTGTATTGGCCTTTTTAGAATGTAAATAATCCTAGCGTACTAACAGCATCTTTTTAAACATTCGATACTGTTTTTTTGTTTCTAGATTCTTGGTAATCAGGACATAAAAGTACATACCAGAGGCAACATTATTTCCCAAATCATTCCGCCCATTCCAAACAACAGAATATCGGCCTATATCTAAGACATCGTCTTTCAGGGTAATTACTTTTTGACCCAATATGTTATATATCGCCAAAGATACCTCGCTTAGATCCGGCAAATTAAATTTTATCCTTGTACTGGGATTGAAAGGATTGGGGTAATTTTGTACCAATTCATATTCAATAGGTAAAGGCATTTTTGCCGAAGCGCTGGCAGTGATTTTTTGTATGTGGACCGCGCCGTTATAATCGTATTGAATCAAGCGGTAGGTATATTCTTCCTCCGGAATAACAGTTATATCTTTAAAAAAGTATTCTGTATCATAAGATACGGTGCCCTGACCTTTTAATTCATCCAGATCAGTATATGATGCTACAAGTTCAAAATCTGTCTCAGAAGAGAGTCTGCGTTCCAGATCAAATCCAAGGTTATTCATTTCACTTTGTGTTACCCAATTAAGTGCAACAAAACCAAAATCGCCCTGAGCAGTAAATGAAGTCAGCTCAACCGGTAATGGATTATCAGAATCATAGGTTTTAGTTCCACCCGAAATAGGAACACTTCCACCCGCAGTAATTGATTGGCTTGATGTGGCGCCGGTTAATCCTATATCTGCTAAATCTACAATTCTAGCCTGAAACGTTTCACCATCGGTTTGCGATACATTAAAATCATACATAACAAGCCAATTCTCAGAGCTATCCGCAGGAATAGTAACCGGTGCTAAGGTGAAAGTAGCTGTTGATCCTGAAAAATCTGTGCTTGCCAAAATATTATCTGTTCCACTCTCGTAAATTCCATTCCCGTTAACATCTCTTACCAGTTGCACACCATTGCTAAGTAAATCTACTGCGGGAGATGCGCTGCCCTGGTGGGTTATCGTTAAATCATCAATATCTATGGCCTCAATAGAGCTTGTCGCAAGTCTGAATTGAAGCATTTCAAAATCAAACTGCTCTAATATTATTCCGGCACCAGGGTTATTGGCACCTGTGAATAAAGTAAGACTGCCAACTGCATCAATCGTTTTATAGTTTCCGACGACAGGGAATCCGGAAGGTGTTATAGCATTGGTTGATGTAATTCCTGTTGCCGTTATGTTTCCGGAAGTATATATGCCTACCCGGAATGTTTCACCATTAGAAGCACTGCCATCGAGATCATAGACAACCAGCCAATTCTCTGAAGTACCGGCATCAATAGTATCAGTCGCAGTAAATGTAACTGTACCATTATTAGCAGAAAAAGTACTCTCAGTATCAATTTGCTGATCAGGACCGTCTAATTGTCCGTTATTATTAACGTCCTGGTACAGGCTTACTCCATTATTAACGTCATTCAGGTCTATCAAATCGTCACCTGTTCCGTCTGCGGTAAATGTTATGCTGGTAATTTCTATATCTTCTACACCGCTGGCTGTCAGACTAAGCTGCAGCATTTCAATAGATTGTCCGCCTGCTGCTTCTGTACCTGCCGCGGGATTATTTGCACCTGTGGTCAATGTCAAGGAGCCGGTGGCATCGATCGTGAATAAACCACCCTGTACCGGTGTGCCATCAGGATAAACATTGTCCCCGGTGTCATCTCCTGTGGCCGTCAGGTTTGTGCTATTAGCAAAAGTCACTCTGAAATTTTCGAAATTAGATGCATTGCCATTCAGGTTTACTAATAATATCCAATTCACATTGGAGCTGGCCAGAATTGTTTCGCTTAAGCCGCTGAATGTAACTGTGCCGTTATTGCCGCTCGGGCTTTGTCCCGTTCCAAGTTGCGTCTCTCCACCATCCAAGGCTCCGTTTCCATTGTCATCATTGTAAAGAACAAAAGAGTTTCCTTCAAAATCAGTGGCATCGTCAAATGTTCCTGATAATGTAAACGTAACAGCACTTACCGTTACATCTTCATTGCTGCCTGCCGCGATATTCAGTTGTATCGTTACAACATTGTTTTCACTATTTGTCACATTGGTGTTTGACGGATTGTTCGAACCGGCTGAAACAGTTAGAGTGCCAATTTCTGTTAAAACAGCAGTTCCGCCTACAACGGGTGCTCCGCTTGGTAAGATAGATTGCGCGCTTGTGGCACCTGTAACAGTCAGTGCTGCGTTACCCGAAAGCCTGACGTTAAAAGTTTCACCGTCACTGTTTGCGGGTTCATTTAAATTATAAACAATAATCCAACTTTCGGATGAACCGCTATTTATTGTTTCTGAGATGCCGCTAAAAACCAATGTATCATTATCTGTAAAAGAGGTTATAGTAGCACCTATTTGAGAATCATATAAGGTATTAAGGTTGCCGTTTCCATCACCATCAATAAATAAGCGTGCGGAATCTAAGTCTGAACTTTCATTGGCACTTCCGGATGTAACAAATTCAATATAACTTATATCCATGTCTTCAACAGGACTGGCAGAAAGTTGAAGTTGGATCATAACCTCGTTTTGGGTGCCTGTCGGAATTAACCTGTAGGCTGGATTTTGTGCCCCGGCGCTCAGAGTTATTGTACCTGGAGTGGCTCCGCTTACCACAGTTTTTACGCCACCATTTAAGGTAGCCCCTGCTATATTCGCTGGGTTGGAAGAGGTTAAACCGGTTCCGGAAATATTGCTATTTGCGATAATTGAAATTTCTATGTTATCATTAACATCTCCGTTCTGGAAACTGCTGACGGCGATCCAGTTAACCGAAGAACCCTGAGGCACAACTTCACCACTTATTGCTAAAGTAATACTGCCCGGAAAATTGTAGGCAGCTCCGGAGAAATTGCCTGATACAATGAGCCTGTCAAAAGCTGAATCATAAAATCCATTGCCATTTATATCTTCATATAAGTTTACATCATTGGCTTCTATTTCATCATTACGAAAGCCGCTTCCGGTTGGAGTAAATGTTATACTGGTTACATCAATGTCCTCAACATCATTTGCAGTGAGGCTGAAAGACATCAAGGTGACATCATCCGCATTGCCGTTTATATTTTCATTACCCGGATTATTTCCTGCTAAAGCCATTGTTAGAACACCCGTGGTGGATACAGTTTTGGCATTACCACTTACCGGAGTTCCGGAAGGATTAATAGTGTTTGTTGAAGAAATTCCTGTAGCACTAATATTTGCGGAATTATTGACAGAAGTCCTGAAAGTCTCATCTGCACTGGCACTGCCACTCAAATAATATAAGACCAGCCAATTCTCAGAGGTTCCGGCATCAATAGTATCATTAATAGAAGATATGGTAATTAATCCATCATTTGTAAAGCTGCTAATCGTGGCCCCGATTTTTGTGTCAAAAGCCAGATCGTACACTCCATTATTGTTAACATCATCAATAACAATAGCAGAATCCAGATCTGTAGATTCATCGGCTGTTCCGCTTGTATTAAAGGAGATGGAAGTGATTTCAATAGCTTCCGTAGCATTGGCAGTTAATTGCAGCTGTAGCATTGCTATTTCCTGATCAGAAGCAGAAATTGACGATGCTTGCGGATTATTTGAACCAGTGGCAAGAGCTAAATTACCCGTTACAGAAATAGTTGCCAGTCCGCTGTTTAATGGAGCGCCTGAATTAGTGATTGCCAAACCACTAGTTGCACCTGTATCTACGACAGATCCATTTGAGGGCAAGGTCACCTGAAAAGTTTCACCATTAGTTGTCTGACCAGCATTCAGGTCATAAATAACGATCCAGTTTTCAGAAGTACCTGCATTTATGCTTTCAGTTAGGCTTGTAAATGCCAAATTTCCGTTATCACTGAAACTTGTAAGTGTAGCGCCTATTTTGGTATCCATTAAGAGATTTAAATTTCCATCACCATCAACATCCTGATATAATCTAACGGAATCAATATCGGTGCTTTCATTGCCGGATCCTGCCGTTCCAAAAGTCACTGAGCTTATGTCAATGGCTTCATTAGAACCGGCTGAGAGCAATAACTGGAACATAGTTTCATCATTAGCTCCGGATGAAATATTTCTATAACCGGGATCATTACCGCCCACGCTCATTGTTAAGGTTCCCGCCGTAGCGCCGCTTACAACCGTCTTGACTCCGGCATTAAGCGTGGCACCTGTTATACTTGCCGGATTGCTCGAGGTGACACCGGTGGCACTTATATCGCCGTTGTTAACAATGCTTAATTCTATATTATCATCGGTGTCGGCACCGCTGAAATTATTTATGATCAGCCAGTTCTCGCTGGTACCGGCATAGATATATTCGCCGCCTATGGTTACCGTGGTATTACTAGGAAAGTTATAGTTGGCTCCTGTATAAGCCTGGGTTACTATCAGCTGATCGGTTCCTGATTCATAAACACCATTGTTATTTACATCTCTGTATATTCGTATATCCGGATTTACAACCTCATCTATACGGATACCACTGCCGCTGGTGGTAAGATATATGCTGTTGATTTCGATATCTTCTGTAGCGCTGGCAGATAAATTCAGCTGCATCATCGTTACATCGCTGGCTCCACCGCTGATATTGGCGTTGCCGGGGTTGTTGCTGCCCAGGGCCATTGTTAAGGCTCCTGTCGCTGAGACAGTCATTATATTACCATTAACAGGTGTACCTGCCGCATTGATACTCTGACTGCTGCTGTTGCCTGTGGCTGTCACAGAACTGCTGTTGGCTACATAAATACGGAAGGTCTCACTGGTTGAGGCTGTGCCTGCCAGATCAAAAACTACCAGCCACAACTCACTGCCGGCAGCGGCTATCTGCTCGCTTAAACTGCCGAAGGTCGCCAGGCCGTTGTCGCTTAAACCTGTAACTGTTGTACCTATCTGTGTATCAATACCTTCATTATAAACACCGTTGCTGTTGATATCGGCAAATAAACGAACCGAATCAACATCGCTGCTCTCGTCGGCTGTGCCGGCCAGGGTAAAACTGATCGCTGTTATATCTATCGCTTCGGTGGCACTGGCTGTTAAGCGCAGCTGCAGAAGTTCAAGGTTACTCTCCGAGGAGGCTATATTCTGGCTGGACGGATTATCCCCGCCGGCCGCTAATGTTAAACTTCCCACAGAGGAGATGGTACCTATGCCGCTCTGGATAGGGGCACCACTGTTGGTTATCGCCAGACCGCTTGTTGCTCCTGTATCTACGATGGCCGCATTTCCGGCTATCGCTACCTGGTAGGTTTCACCGTTTGTGGTCTGAGCTCCGTTAAAATCATAAACCACTAACCAGTTCTCACTGCTGCCTGTTGCTATCTGCTCACTTAAAGCATTGAAAACCAAACTGCCGTTATCGCTTAGCGAAGTTAAGGTACTTCCTATCTGCCGGTCATAGTCTAAAAGGTTTACCTGGCCATCGTTGTTTACATCTTCAAACAATCTTACTGAATCAACATCTACGCTCTCATCGCCGCTGCCGCTCATGCTCAGCGTTATAGAATAAATATCTACAGCTTCTGATCCAGTGCTTAGCTGTATATCAAAGAGTACTTCATCACTGGCACCGTCAGGAATGTTCTGGTAACCGGGATCATTAGCGCCCACACTCATCGTTAAGGTTCCGGCAGTAGCGCCGCTTACAACCGTCTTGACTCCGGCATTAAGCGTGGCACCTGTTATACTTGCCGGATTGCTCGAGGTGACACCGGTGGCACTTATATCGCCGTTGTTAACAATGCTTAATTCTATATTATCATCGGTGTCGGCACCGCTGAAATTATTTATGATCAGCCAGTTCTCGCTGGTACCGGCATAGATATATTCGCCGCCTATGGTTACCGTGGTATTACTAGGAAAGTTATAGTTGGCTCCTGTATAAGCCTGGGTTACTATCAGCTGATCGGTTCCTGATTCATAAACACCATTGTTATTTACATCTCTGTATATTCGTATATCCGGATTTACTACCTCATCTATACGGATACCACTGCCGCTGGTGGTAAGATATATGCTGTTGATTTCGATATCTTCTGTAGCGCTGGCAGATAAATTCAGCTGCATCATCGTTACATCGCTGGCTCCACCGCTGATATTGGCGTTGCCGGGGTTGTTGCTGCCCAGGGCCATTGTTAAGGCTCCTGTTGCTGAGACAGTCATTATATTACCATTAACAGGTGTACCTGCCGCATTGATACTCTGACTGCTGCTGTTGCCTGTGGCTGTCACAGAACTGCTGTTGGCTACATAAATACGGAAGGTCTCACTGGTCGAGGCTGTGCCTGCCAGATCAAAAACTACCAGCCACAACTCACTGCCGGCAGCGGCTATCTGCTCGCTTAAACTGCCGAAGGTCGCCAGGCCGTTGTCGCTTAAACCTGTAACTGTTGTACCTATCTGCGTATCAATACCTTCATTATAAATACCGTTGCTGTTGATATCGGCAAATAAACGAACCGAATCAACATCGCTGCTCTCGTCGGCTGTGCCGGCCAGGGTAAAACTGATCGCTGTTATATCTATCGCTTCTGTGGCACTGGCTGTTAAACGCAGCTGCAGAAGTTCAAGGTTACTCTCCGAGGAGGCTATATTCTGGCTGGACGGATTATCCCCGCCGGCCGCTAATGTTAAACTTCCCACAGAGGAGATGGTACCTATGCCGCTCTGGATAGGGGCACCACTGTTGGTTATCGCCAGACCGCTTGTTGCTCCGGTATCTACGATGGCCGCATTTCCGGCTATCGCTACCTGGTAGGTTTCACCGTTTGTGGTCTGAGCTCCGTTAAAATCATAAACCACTAACCAGTTCTCACTGCTGCCTGTTGCTATCTGCTCACTTAAAGCATTGAAAACCAAACTGCCGTTATCGCTTAGCGAAGTTAAGGTACTTCCTATCTGCCGGTCATAGTCTAAAAGGTTTACCTGGCCATCGTTGTTTACATCTTCAAACAATCTTACTGAATCAACATCTACGCTCTCATCGCCGCTGCCGCTCATGCTCAGCGTTATAGAATAAATATCTACAGCTTCTGATCCAGTGCTTAGCTGTATATCAAAGAGTACTTCATCACTGGCACCATCAGGAATGTTCTGGTAACCGGGATCATTAGCGCCCACGCTCATTGTTAAGGTTCCCGCCGTAGCGCCGCTTACAACCGTCTTGACTCCGGCATTAAGCGTGGCACCTGTTATACTTGCCGGATTGCTCGAGGTGACACCGGTGGCACTTATATCGCTGTTGTTAACAAGGCTTAATTCTATATTATCATCGGTGTCGGCACCGCTGAAATTATTTATGATCAGCCAGTTCTCGCTGGTACCGGCATAGATATATTCGCCGCCTATAGTTACCGTGGTATTACTAGGAAAGTTATAGTTGGCTCCTGTATAAGCCTGGGTTACTATCAGCTGATCGGTTCCTGAATCATAAACACCATTGTTATTTACATCTCTGTATATTCGTATATCCGGATTTACTACCTCATCTATTCGGATACCACTGCCGCTGGTGGTAAGATATATGCTGTTGATTTCGATATCTTCTGTAGCGCTGGCAGATAAATTCAGCTGCATCATCGTTACATCGCTGGCTCCACCGCTGATATTGGCGTTGCCGGGGTTGTTGCTGCCCAAAGCCATTGTTAAGGCTCCTGTCGCAGAGACAGTCATTGTATTACCATTAACAGGTGCACCTGCCGCATTGATACTCTGACTGCTGCTGTTGCCTGTGGCTGTCACAGAACTGCTGTTGGCTACATAAATACGGAAGGTCTCACTGGTCGAGGCTGTGCCTGCCAGATCAAAAACTACCAGCCACAACTCGCTGCCGGCAGCGGCGTATCTGCTCGCTTAAACTGCCGAAGGTCGCCAGGCCGTTATCGCTTAAACCTGTAACTGTTGTACCTATCTGTGTATCAATACCTTCATTATAAACACCGTTGCTGTTGATATCGGCAAATAAACGAACCGAATCAACATCGCTGCTCTCGTCGGCTGTGCCGGCCAGGGTAAAACTGATCGCTGTTATATCTATCGCTTCGGTGGCACTGGCTGTTAAGCGCAGCTGCAGAAGTTCAAGGTTACTCTCCGAGGAGGCTATATTCTGGCTGGACGGATCATCCCCGCCGGCCGCTAATGTTAAACTTCCCACAGAGGAGATGGTACCTATGCCGCTCTGGATAGGGGCACCACTGTTGGTTATCGCCAGACCGCTTGTTGCTCCGGTATCTACGATGGCCGCATTACCGGCTATCGCTACCTGGTAGGTTTCACCGTTTGTGGTCTGAGCTCCGTTAAAATCATAAACAACTAACCAGTTCTCACTGCTGCCTGTTGCTATCTGCTCACTTAAAGCACTGAAAACCAAACTGCCGTTATCGCTTAGCG
>CAVRRG010000057.1:0-38867 GCA_963723365.1 Calditrichota bacterium
TAACCTTTTTCAATAACATATTCATGTTTTTCAAACTGACTCCAATGCACACTTTCAATTTCCGGTGTAATTATAAAATCAACTTTTTCCAAAAGCAGTTTGTTGATACGGTCTGTCGAAACAGAATTTGACCTGATAATAATATCAATAACATTACTTAAAGATACATTGGAATCTATTAATAAAGATACATCACATGCTATAACAAAATCAGCTCCGAGCTCTTTAACAGCATCAACCGGAAAATTATTCGACACAGAACCATCCACCAACATTCTGTCCCCAATTTCAATGGGTGGAATAAAACCGGGAATAGCAGAACTGGCCGTTATGGCTCTTTGAATATTGCCTTTCCTAAAAATAACGGGGGTGCCATACTTTAAATCAGTTGCTGAGCAGGCAAACGGTATTAAAGTGTTTTCAATATTATCATTATCAAGAAGCTCGGTAACAGCAAGTTTTAATCGCTCACCTTTCATCAAACTTTTGCGGTGAGCGGCTAAATTTATAATAATCCGCTGTTTTATTTGTCTTCCTAAATGTTGTATTAAATCTTCGGGTTCATAATTTTGCTGATGCTTAAAATAGTTTTTTCCAGCTTTTTCAAATCCCTCGCTTGTTAAAAAATCTTTTACGCGTTGTTCAACTTGATTTGCATTTGGATTTTGGGCATACATAGCTCCAATAAGTGCACCCATACTAGAGCCGGTAATAGAGTCAATTTTAATATTATTTTCTTCAAAAACTTTTAATAATCCAATGTGGGCCAACCCCCTAGCTCCACCCCCGCCTAAAACCAAGCCTATCTTCAAAATTATTCATCCTATGTTAAGAATAATACAAAAAGGCAAAGCAGCATTTTGCAATTTGTAAATTTACATAGAATGGAGCAATGCACCAAAGAATATTTTCGGAAATGAAATTAAAGCAATTAAATTTTAACTTTTTTTATATGCACTGCTTTTGCAAGGTGTTTATCTAATATCCAATAGGCTAAAATAGAAATTAGACCAATCATTAAATAGGAAAATTTGGAGCCGTAATTTGCCAATTTAGACAATTGATTGCTCAAAAAAACGATAATACCCGGCTTGTTTATTTCTGGAGCATAGGCCTTTACACCTTTTAAATAATCAGCAGCAAAGAAATCAATATTTCCCGCAAAAGTATACCAGAATGCGACAAAAAAAAGCATAGTCAGGGCTAATATGAAGAACCAATCTGTTTTCTCCTGCGTTTTAAAAGACATGTTTAACTGCCCTAAATGGGTTAGAACTTTTTGGGTAAAAAAGGCCGGTAAAACCATAGGTTTAAGTTTAATAAGTTTATTATGGGCCAGCAATTGCTTCTTATATTCTTCCCCGCAAGAAACACAAGTATTAAAATGTTGAATTTTTGCATGGGAAAACGATGATTCGCCGTTTTCTAATAGAGTTATAAATTCAAACTCAGTAAAATGCCTCATAATAATTCTTCCTGTGAATAATTTTTTTGTAAAATTTCTTTGAGGGATTTCCTCCCCCTGAAAAGATTTATTTTTATTGTATTTTTTGGAATATTCATCATGTCTGCAATTTCTTTTACCGAAAATTGTTGCAAATAATAAAGAGTGATTATAACCCCTTGAGTTTGGGGAATTGCATTAATCGCTTTCCATAAAATATTTTTTAACTCTGAATCCTCTTTTGGGCCGTCGCTCTCTATAATTGAAAAGTATTCCAATCCGGCACTCTCAGCATGTGTCGAACTTTCAATCTCCGACAGATTAAAGATAATTTTCTTTTTTCCCAGGTAATTTAAGCATGTTCGATAGGTGATTGTATATAGCCACGTTGAAAATTTTGATTTTTCCTGGTACGTATCAATTTTCGTGTAAACTTTTATAAAAATATCCTGGGTTATCTCTTCTGCAACAGGTCGAGACTTAACCATTTGAAAAACCAATGAATAAACATAATTTTGATGAATTTCCATCAGCTTTTTCATTGAGGATAAATCACCGTTTTTCAGGCTATTTATTATATTTTTTTCCTGATCCATTATTGTTTGAGACATGATTGCTATCAATTTGGTTTCATTAAATTAAATAAAATGAAATTGAAACCCAATTTGTGTTTCTCCTGTCTTAGTTAATAAACCTATAAGGAGAAAAAAATGTCAAACTTTGAATTCTTAATCCCAATAGTATTTTTTACGTCCGTCGCTATTGTAATATATTACATTGTTAAGTTTCGCAATTCTGAACGCCTCGCTGTTATCGAAAAAGGGATGTCTGAGGAACAATTAAATTATTTCAAAATAACAAAGAAATATCGATTTCTTACCCATGAAACAACTTTAAAATTAAGTGTGCTTCTCATTGGAGTAGGATTAGCTATTTTAACGGGTAATTTTGTTCCTGATGATATGAAGGAAGCCACCATCGGCGGTTTAGTATTTGTTCTTCCCGGTCTTGGATTACTTTGGGTTTATAAACATTTACAGAATAAAACTGAGAGTAAAGAAGATATATAAACAAAAAAAGCCGGCTAAACCGGCTTTTTTTATTTACCTAATCAGAACCATTTTCCTGGTGAGAATATTTTTGCCTGCAATTAATTTATAAAAATAAACTCCGGAAGCTACTTGCTGACCAATATTATTTTTGCCATACCAGGTAACTTCATGATAACCTTCATCATAAATTCTGTTTACCAATTCTAAAATTTCCTGTCCGAGTATATTATATATTTTAATGTTGATTTTCTCTCCTGCAAAGTCAGCTGGTACACCAAAACTTATAGTAGTACTTGGATTGAACGGATTGGGATAATTCTGTTTTAAGCGGTATACCACGGGAATTATTTCCGGCTTAAAAGAGGCGTTTTGCGTAACGTATACCTTATAAGTGCTCTGAAAATTTCGTGGTTTGAAAATATAAGTGTCTGTTTCGTTCATATTAATGATTTTCTCGGTCCGTTCATCGACCAGATAAAAATATAAACCACTAGCCCTTAACTCTTCTATATTCCAGGACAAGCTATGATTTATAGTTGCGTTATGTGATTCAACCACAACATCCCATTGCTTCACATCCTCATAGAAAGAGAAACCGGAATTTATTTTACGGGTTAAGCGCTTTCCATCCTTTGCAAAATATAAAGCGTTATAAGATCCAATATGCGGTGGCTCAGAAGCATCTCTCAGCAACCCACTGTCATCAAAACCAAAAATATTAAGCTCGTCTTTGTACTCGTTGCTTGTTAAACTTAAACTGAATGCTAAGTATGGATCCGTGCCTAATGTTCCTGAAGTTTTCTTGGCCAGGATATCCATTCCATCTGTTGTAACATCCGATACCTGATCTGCTAAAATATCATAAAAATCTGTAGAATATTTTATATATCCACTTTGAAGAGCTTTTATAAAATAACCAAACCAGGGTACTGCAGGATTTTTAATGTCGCTGTCCACAAAATAGGGTATATATCCCTGGCCATTATACAAGTGCACAGCAGGATCAATATATCCCCTCATGGCAGCATCCTGGAGTGTCATTTCACCTGTTCCATCATCGGGGATGAAACTCATATCCTGCCAGGCTGTGACAAATGTTATGGGCGTTCCAATCTGGTTCCAGCCCAATTGCAGGTATGTTGTCAATGAATCCCCAAGATTAGCCTCAGGTATTGCAGAAACGTTTGCCGGAAAAGATTTGCGGGTTACAATCCACACTGCTTCACCCATATTGTGCAACGCGTCAAGATTCGTATGATAAGCAATATACTTATCCTGGGCATGATTCCATCTGAATATTTGCATAATGGAATCAACAACAAAATTCTGCCATTGGATATCAACAGGTCTGGGAATGGAAACCATATGCCAGCGATTTTTGGTTATTATTCTTTCTGTAGCCTTAACAAAAAATCGTATCGTATCTACATTTATATTCCCACGGGGGTCTGATGCGGCTAAACGAAGAGAATAAAAGCCATCATTCAATGGATAAAATACTAAATTATGATCACGTGTGCTATCTGCCGCTGCAATTGTATCAATAGCCCCGTCTTGAGCAAACTTTAATAACCTGTGATAGTAATATATGCTATCCTCCGCTACTCCAATCGGAAGTCCGGCCAGATCATCCCCAATATAATGGATCGCATAAGCGGATTGTTTAACTAAACTATCTGGTTTTGCAGTGATTCTGATATTCGGTCCAAAGTCATCAAAAATGGGATTCATGGTAATCGTAAAGCTCAAATCATCATCTAGCGCTGAATTGCTCTGGACACCTATGGCGACAGTTTTTGCTCCACGCGGCATTGCTTTATTTGGATGCAAATTAAACTCGACAAAGACAGAGTCAAATGGTGGAATTATATGGACTGAGGTATCCATATCAAACCAGACATCAGTGAATAAATTTGGTATGTAGTTTAAACGGCTAATCAGAGTTCCGCCCGCCGTATTGCTAATCTTAATAAAATCTCTATGCGTTCGGTCTACCGCCAGGGGAATAGTAATGTTCTGATTATTCAAACTCATTACCGGAGCTAAAGTGGTAATGCTTCCGGTAAGAAATTCTGAATTTGAAGCATTAAAACTATTTACTACAACAACATTGTATTGTGTATTTATCTCGAGATTATTAATTCTTAAAACCGGGATACTTCCGGCAACGAGAGCAGTATCATAAGCCAGGAAACCATCCTGAAGCTGATTTATAGGATTTGTGGAAATCAACACCAAAGTGGAATTAAAAGATTGATTATCGGCGGGCATGGTAAATGACACTTCAATCGCCATGTCCAAAGCCGTAAGCATTAAATTTGTTGGAGCATCTACATTTTCTTCTATTGACGTTGTAGCTAAGAATGTACCCCCAAGCAGACCCTGGTTTATCCTTCCGCCATTCGGCTGCGGTTCCATACTAAAGTCGTCATTGGGATCGCCGGCATCAATTGTGGGGGATGCAGCTAACATTCTGTAAGGTATATCATCTTCTTGGTTTAAATAGATTGGCGGCAAACTATTATTCACCTGGAAGAGAGTTGCATCGCCGTTAATATTTTGAATTGTACTGTAGGCAATAACGGTATTAAAATTATCAAACAAATCAACATCAAAATTTAGATTATCCCAGATTACTGAATTTTTAATTATAGCATTTGCGTTTGGATTTACTACAACCCCAACTTCGTTGTGGATGGCAGTAATGTTTCGTATTAGTGCCCCGCTATTTTGTTCAACTGCAATACCCGTAAAATTAGAATCCGCGACGATATTACTGACTATCAGGGTATCACCTTCAGACATAATGCCTATATTATTTCCTCCAATTCCCCCCAGGTATATTTTTAGCGGTCTGCGATCTGCAAAAATTCCTACATTTGCACCCCATATGGAAAACCATTGAAAACTAACTGTATCAGCACCAGGGTGCAGGTGAATTCCCTGCCATGGTGTAAACTCATTTGTTGAGTCATCGCGAGCTAACCCGATCTCAACCATATCGTCAAAAGTGCCGCGAACATCTAATTGTCCATAAACGTCAAAAACCGCACCAGGAGCAAATTCAATCTCTACTCCTGCCAAAATAGTCAGGCTTGAATCAGCAGGCACAAAAACAGATTCTTCAACCAGGTATCCCATAACGCTGTCTGAAAGAACACCCGTTAGACTTCCCTCAATGATATTGACTAATTGAACAAATTCTAAAGGTGAAATTAAAAACTGCTGCTGCTCATCATTAAATTCCACTTCCAAGGCATATTCATAATTACTAAACCGTTCTACAGAATTATCAACAAAAACCGTATCACTAATATCGTTAAAATCAAAAACCCGGTCATTGTCATTATTTCCGACAGAATGTCTATGTAAACGATATCTTGTAAATTCTCCCAAGTCCACAGGAAAAGTGCGCCAGGATAAATGAACGCCATCACTTTCGATGCTAATATCGGTGATTTGCGGATTCCAGGAATCATTAACAAAGTTCTGTATATAACCACTGTTAAAATCATAAGCCAGAATATCAAGTTTTGCATTTCGATTGCCATCCCAATAAAGGCCCCTGTTTAAATGCCTATCCAGATCAACTTGCCTATCCAGGCGTTCAATAAAACTCATAGACCTGAATTCTGAGTTATTCTCAAAAAATTTGATGCTGCTGTCTGAGGTTATTACTGCAATATCCATCAGTTGTGCAAATTCAGAAGTATTTGCGCCGCCGAAATCATGTACAATTACATCCTCTATAAACGCATCAAATTGTGGCATTAACGGCGAAAATCCAGTTAGCAGCATATTTGAATTATCAGATTCATCAATTTGCCAAATATCAATAAGATTATCACCAACTGTAATTACATCCAATCGCTTATCCAGGTCAAAATCTGCCAGAAGGATATTCCGATATAAATTGGGACTGCTAAAATACAGGTATGGCTCATAGTTACTGCTATCACGTAAACCGCGATAATAATAGAGGCCATCACTGGCAATTGCCAAAATATCTTCATTCCCATCCAGATCTACATCACCTGTCTCTAATTTTTCTATTAAAGGAAAAGCTTCTATTACCTCACTGTGAGTTCCAATCGTGAATTCATCAATATCTTCTCTTATAATCAATGAATCAGCCGTTAACACTACTAGGTCGGCCAGCATATTACCGTTTGTATTCGTTACTGCAGCATCACGGATTGAAAAAGATGGATAGAATCCAGCTTGAGTAAAGTCGAATGCTAATCCGGATGAAATATTTAAAATTCCATATACAGCAAATTCATCAAAATAGATTAGATCTAAACGTCCATCGTTATTAAGATCAGTTGTAATAAGCTGATCTTCAATGGTTGGGTTTATCAGGGTAGCAATGGGAATGGGCACCTGAATGACATTAATAAAATTACCAAACCCGTCCGTTTCAAATATATTTAGAAAAGATCCATCGAATGTTATTAAATCTAAAATGTCATCGTCATTAAAAAATCCTGTAACAAAGTTACTTGAAATTGTTCCGATGGCATCGGACTCTGATGCACGTGTAAATTCAATTTCACTTGGTGCAAATGGCAGAAAATCTGTTTGAATAGTAAATGGTTCTATAGAAGGCTGCACCAGGTCATCATTAAGTTGATGTACCATTTCTACCAGACTGATATTCCACTTCTCTCCAGGAATACTGCCATTAGGAAAGGCCCTTTGAAGGTTTAACCTTACCAGGTTTGAATCTCCAGGATCGTAATCACTGGCAAAATCTAAGCGACCGGAAAGATTACTTGTAACATGAATTCCATTTTGAACAGAAAACAAATCGGGTACGGAAGTGAAGCGCATTTGGATTTCATTTACCGCAAATGAAAACTGATCACCTTTATTGGGATTGATGAACTCGAGCTCAAAACTATACTTTAGTACAAATTCTCCATCGACCATCGCTATGGCCTGCCCAAAACGTGAGTTTTCGGATCTATCAGTAAGTATCGATGTAACAGGTCCATTAGAGGGATGGTTGTATACTGGCTGGCCCCAGGTTAGGCCCAAATCATTTGATTGCCAGATTTCACCACTACCGGAACCAATCCAAACAAAATCCAGAGGTATTATACCCGGGATATTTAATTCATTAAAAATGCTCAATAAAGTAATATGTGTAATCTCGATAGTTGGTAATCTTACTATTTCCAAAGGAGGATCAAGTCCTGCTAAAGCCAACCGCGTAAAGGCCACACCATCACCCGAACTAACTTCATTTCCCGCTAAAAACAATATGTCCGGATCAAGAGGGTGATTTCTAAAATGCAAATTCTTAATCTCAACATCGGGAATAGTGTCTCCCAGCATTCTAGTGATCGTGCCATCTCCACCATCTACTTCATGAATAAAAGAACTATCATTTTTCACGCTTAACATTACGGTAGATAATCCTGGGCCATCAACTATATCTTTTACGAACAGACCTTCAACTGCATCTATTTGCACGTTCCAGTCATCACCAAAATTAAAGGAGGCCCACACTTCTCCATTTTGAGCAGCAGCCCAAAGCACAAAGGTGTCATCTTTATAATACACAGAAGTAATATCACTTCCGCTCGGAAGATAGTATTCCGGAGACCAGCTATCCCCGTTATCTATTGATTTGCCGATTAATCCATTTTCTCCCACAACTACAATTACGTCATTATTGCCATCGTTAAAAATTACAATATCTGCCACTAGATCCGGATAATTCCATACTACATCCCAGCTGTTACCGCCATTAAAGGATCTGTATATATTACCATTTTCTGCCACAGCAAAAACCCGGCTAAAGTCAGTGCTGAAACTAGCCATGGCCGTAACCACATCATTATCAGGCAATGGTTCAAACGTTTCGTGCCATTCGCCAGCATATACAGAGCTGCTCAATATTAACAAGGATAAATACAGTGCTTTAGTTAGATTTTTCATTTTTTTCTCCAGGGATCCAAATCCCTTTTTTTTAACATTAGTCCTTAATATATGTCCTAAATGAACGCGTCATTATTTTAGACACTCCTGTATTACTTTTCGGCGGGAGAATTGCGGAATTGAGTGATGAAACTCACTTATAGCAAAAAACAAACCATTTTTGGACAGTTATAGAAAATAAAATGAGGTAATCCGTGTTTTCGCGGGTTTTCCATGAAGATTTGGAATCAAGCTAAAGCGGAAAATTTGCTCAGTTATTCCAGCAACTTTTGAAGGTCTGAAACTGAGAATACCGGTAAACTGCATTCAAAATTCCGGCAAACGTAAGAAGTAACTTTTTGATCAATTACCTTCTTACCTTTTAAAAGATTAGCAGTTAGTGCCTTATAATCTTCTCCTTCAGAGATTATCATGACTACTTTATTAGGGGCATAATGACCAAATAGAAGTTTTAAGTAAGCATCTATATTATGACTATTATTTTTAGCGATAAGGATTTCTTGGGGTTTTTCTAAAAACATATCCAAACCGGCCAAATAACTGGCATATCCATAAGGATTTTGAATAACAACTTCCTTATAGGTCTTTAAGATTTTTTCAACATGGCTATAATTACTTTTCGTTTTCAGTTAATGAAAAAAGGCGGATATTATTAATTAACATGACACCGGTGCCGGAGGGTAAAGAATTGTCCGTTTCATCTTTCATTCTTTTAATCAGCTTTTCCTGCTTATCGGAAGCGGTAAAATATCCGCCCGCCTGACTATCCCAGAAATGATTATTAGCGTATTCATTCAGCATATTTGCAAATTCTATGTATTCAGGGACAAACAAAGCTTCATAAGAATCCAGTAATGCCTGAACTGTGATTGAATAATCTTCAATAAATGCATCATACTTTGCCTGGCCTTGTTTGTATGTTCTGAATAATTTTCCATCCAGAAACATATTAGCTTTGATAAAGGAGATGTTTTTTTTAATAATCTGTGCATATTTCTCTTTACGCGTTATCTGGTAAGCTCTTGCAAAGGCGGAAAGCATTAGGCTGTTCCAGGAAGATATTACCTTATCATCTAAACCAGGTCTTATCCTTTTCTCTCTTTCCTTTAAAAGTATCATTTCACTTTTTTCAAGGATTTTTTCTAACTCACCGGACGATAATTTAAATTGCGAAGCAACTTGATCAATCCCGGAATTGACATGCAAAATATTCTTACCTTCAAAATTGCCTTGTTCTGTAACCCCATAATAGGCGTTAAAAACTGCTGCCTGCTCTTTTAAGAGATGAGCAATTTCACTTTTCGACCAGACATAGTACTTACCTTCTTCTCCTTCACTATCGGCGTCCAGACTGCTGTAAAATCCACCTTCCGCAGATGTCATTTCGCGGGTTACAAAAGTCAGAGTCTCTTCTGCTATAGTCAGATAAAAGTTATCCCCCGTTAATAAAAATGTATCCAGATATAGTTGAACGAGCTGTGCATTATCGTAAAGCATCTTTTCAAAATGTGGAACCAACCATTTCTCATCAACGGAATAGCGTGAAAATCCGCCGCCAATCTGATCGTAAATACCGCCATTAGCCATTTTGCTTAATGTATGAGTTACCATATTTAGATAATGTGCTTCACCGCTAATTTTAAACTCCCTTAAAAAAAGATTAAAAACAGAAACCGCAGGGAATTTAGGCGCCTTTCCTATCCCGCCATAAAGCGGTTCATAATAAGTTGATAGTTGCTCTAACGCGTTGTGCCAATCAGAGCGGTCCGGCATATGCTCACTTTTGCTTACTCTTTCATTCTGCTGTTCATAAAAATTTTCTAATTGGCTAATATTATTTAATATTTTTTCTTTTTCATTATGATAATAATTAACCATTGTTAACAGAATTTTCTCAAATCCCGGTCGGCCATATTTATCCTGGGGCGGGAAATAAGTACCTCCGAAAAATGGTTTCTGATCAGGAGTCAGAAAAACACTCATTGGCCAGCCGCCGCTGCCTGTGGTCAATTGAACATATTCCATATAAAGTTGATCAATATCAGGCCTCTCTTCTCTATCTACCTTTATATTGATAAAATTTTTGTTCATTATTTTTGCTATTTCTTCATTTTCAAAAGACTCATGTTCCATAACATGGCACCAATGGCAGGAGGAATATCCGATACTTAGAAATATGGGTTTATTTTCCTCTTTGGCTTTTTTAAAGGCCTCTTCACTCCATGAATACCAATCAACAGGATTATGGGCATGCTGCAGCAGATATGGACTCGTTTCATTAATCAATCGGTTGGTATACTTATGCATACTAACTCCCTTACTCTTTTCATCAGATCCTCCACATGAAATCAAAATGAAGAACAATACTTGAAAAACACTAATATAGCTTCTCTTCATACAATTTATTTATTGTAATATTTTTCTTTCTTAATTTGGCATCAACATTAATGTAACGATATTGAAATAACGGCTCAAACGTGAATGAAATTATTTTACTTGTTATAACCTTTTTAAGCATTATTTATTTCACAACCCTACTATTTTTACTAAATGGTTTAAAAAAGTACTTGCCTAATGCATTAGAGAATGATAAAACTAATACCCCAAAGGTTTCTATAATAGTTAGTGCCCGTAATGAAGAAAAAAAATTACCAGGTCTTATAAAATGTCTGGAAAATCAAATCCTTAAAAATATTGATATTGAGTTCATCCTCATTAACGATAGATCTGATGACAATACCGCCCGCATAATTGATGACATTGTTAACAATAATAAGCGTTTTAAAGCAATACATATATCTGACCGAATTAACGGTTTTGCTCCAAAAAAAAGAGCGATAGACATGGCTATCAAACAAGCAGCAGGGGATATTATTTTATTAACAGACGCCGATGGTCGTCCGCAAAATAAGTGGGTAATTAGCACCATTGCTTATTTTCAGAATGGTGCTGACATGGTCATTGGATACGCCCCATACCAGGTAAAAGAATCAGAAAATATTTTTAAAAAGATGCTTGCCCTGGAGTATTTTTCTATCGCCGCTATCGCATTGGCAACTGCGGCAAGAAATTTTCCTATAACCTGTGTAGGGACCAACATGGCTTATCGAAAAAAAGTTTATGAAGATATTGACGGTTTTGGAGAATTTAAATCATTTATATCCGGTGATGATGATCTATTATTAACGCGTATTCGGGAGGCCGGAATTTACAAAATTGTATATGCGGCTAACCAAAATTGTCACGTATTTAATAACCCTCCAAAATCCTTAGAGCAATTTTTTAACCAAAGACTGCGCTATGCAAGCAAAGGTTTTAACTATCCATTAAAAGTGATACTAGTTTTAACTTTGTATGTTATTTTTAACCTTTCGATATTTAGCGGGTTTATTGTCGGGATATTTGCAAGCAACATTGTTTTAACAGCTGCTATTATAAGTTTCATTTTAAAATCGCTTTTTGAATTTCTTTTTTTAAAACAAAGTGCAAAAAGATTAGCAGATTCCAGATTTTTAAAATTTTATTTCCCAGCAGCCTTGCTCCATATTCCTTATGTACTTTTTTTTGGAATTTTAGGGCAATTCAAGTTTTTTAAGTGGGCAGAAAAAAAAATTGAACACGGCATTTCAAAAACGGTAAAACCCTGATGGCCCAAATACAAATATATACAAGCCTGGCCCTGGCTATATCTTTGGGATATTTTTTTTTAAAATTGTATTTGCTAAGCCATAAGGCTCCGCAAAAAAATTCGCTTGTCAATTATCCACGAATAACTGTTCTTGTGCCTTTCCGAAATGAAGAGGCAAATATTAAGTCTTGTTGTGAATCATTAATCAACTTGGAATATCCGATTGAAAAACTGGAAATTCTTTTATTAAATGATGATTCTGAAGATGGCTCTGTAAAAATCGCTTCAGAGATAATTAAATCACTTAAACATATAAGAATAATTGATATCCGGCATGAAAAATTTAATTTAAAAGCTAAAATGAATGTTCTTGCCCAGGGCTTAAAGATAGCTAAAGGAGAATACATTTTTGTAACAGATGCCGATTGTATTGTCCGCCCGGGCTGGATTAAAAATAGCCTTCAATATTTTAATAAAAGAATCGCCCTCATCAGTGGTTTTACGGTATTAACGGACAAACAAAATTCACTTTTTAAATTATTGCAGAAAATAGACTGGATTTTTCTGCAGGGGCTTGCATTTACTGCAAGCAACGCAAACAAACCCTTTACAGTTATCGGTAATAATCTTGCTTTTAAAAAAGAAGTTTATGATCAAGTCGGTGGTTATGAGGAAATTGGCTTTTCGATTACCGAAGATCATGCATTAATGAAAGCTATTTTAGAAAAAACGGAATTTGATGTTTGTTATATCCGGGATCCGGAGGCAATGGTTGAAAGCCTGCCGGTTGATAGATTTGATTCTTTTATTAAACAGAGATTACGCTGGATTAGCGGTGGTATGAAAGGGAGAATATTCGCTCACTTGCTCATTGGATTTATATTTTTTTCTCATCTCCTAGTCATTTTTTTACTTATATCCGGATTATGGAATCCGCTTACAGCCAGTGCGATTGGTCTCATTATAGGAATTGATTATTACTTTCTTAAGTCGCATTTAAAAGCAATTGATCTTATTGCGCTTAAAAAATTCTTTATAATTTACGAAATCTTTTATTTCGCCTATCCGATTATTTTGTTCATCTTACTTCCTTTTGCAAGGACAATTTCTTGGAAGGGTCGTAAGTACAAAAAAAAGGAGTCTCTATTTAGACTCCTTATGAATTTGAATTAGCTCTTATTTTATTAATTTATCTCTTTCTTTATTCCACTTAACCCAGCTGCTTTTGGCATCTTCTTCCATATTAAATTCAGACTTTTTAAAAGATCCATCCGGTTGTACAACGATTTGTTGCTGTGCTTTAACAATTTCTACCCATTCTTCAAGAGTCACTACTTTAGGTCCTGACACAACCGTTGGGCCTTGCACATACTTGGGTTTGTCATCTTTCTTCTTTCCGCTGCTCGCACCAGTTGGGTCCCAGCCCGGCGGTGCAACATTGACACTGCCTTCATAAACTAAAACTTTGGAAGTCTTATCTTCATTAGCATCCATTCTATAAACAGTTCCACGCACAGCCACAACAGCTGAAGGTCCTCGCAATAACCAATTATCTGTTTTACCTGCTAATTTTTTAATATTGGCCCAAATGCTGCCAAGTGAAAGAAAAGATTCTACTTTTTTTTCTTTTACATTCTTCTGATAATTTACAATCGTGTAAATACTTTGCTGATCAATGCGAACAATGCTCCCATCGTTATATTTAATTTCGCACCTGGATTGTTTTTGTGTTTTTACCTTGTCACCCGAATAGAGTTTGTAGTTAAACCCGGCCTTAGCCATTTTTGTTTTTCCCTTAGCTATTACATGTACATTACCTACGGGAAATGAAATTTTCGCTACGGATTCCTTTTCCTGGAACATAAACGCGCTAAGAATTGTGCTAAGTAAAATAAGTCCAGTGATAGTAAAGATAATTTTTGTTCTCATGAACACCTCGTTATTTTAAACGAACTAAATCCCCGGCCATAAAATTAGATCCACCTTTTATTATGGCTTTGCATGCTTTTCCACCTGCGACATCGCTAACAATCTCAAGTTTGCCAATCTTCATTTCTTCCGAACCCAGCGAAATGCCGGTGTCAGGATCAATCAACTCTTCTCCCGGACGATAGACAGAGAACTTCATACCGGATTTTACTCCGGCAATTGAACCAGGTTTTAAAAAAACCGTTCCGTCAGCATTGGCTTTTATGATCTTACCTTGCCAGGGTATTTTCTTCATCCCCTGGGAAATTATTTTTACGCATTTTTCAACAGAAATTCTGGCAGCTTTTCCTAATAAAGTTTTATCCCAGGTTGATGAATTACTAAAGTTGATTCCTGTTACACCCACATTATCCAGGCTTTTTGAACTCTCTTCGCCTTCAGCGGTTTTGGCAGTTATTATTTCGCCTGTATTAGTATTCACCAAACGTATATCAACAACCGATCGAGCTGTTTCAGTCGATACACCCAGGTTAAAACCGCCAAGATCGCTTAATCCGCCACCGATTTTATCCTTTTTAGTGCCAAACTCACTTACACTGCCGGTTATGATTAGCTCAACACCCAGTAAACTGCCAACTTTTGCTGCAGACTGCGGCGTAACGGCGCCACTCATGCCCAAGCCTTGTTCCTTCATAATTTGGTTTAATTCATTGCGCTCAATAACAATGAACTTGTTACTTTCAACCAATGATGTAACAAGCATATCTGCTATACCATCTCCAATATTATGACCATACCTGGCTTTATCTGTAAAAGATACAACAGCAACTCTTTTTTTAAGATTGTCCAGATTCTGGGCAAATATTATAGATGAAAATAAAAATAATAGGAAAAAAAATTTCCTTAAGTCCCAATTTTTCATTTTAATTTTCTCCGCTTGATTCCTCTTCTTCTATTATTCGCGCGGTTAATTTATTTTGGGTTACTCCAATAATTTCCAGTTTAATGCCTTCAATACCTTTTGCTGAAATTTCGCTGGCCACGGTTTCAGCTTTCTGTGTGATATCAATATCAAATAGGCCAACTCCAGCTTCAAAGTTTCTTTGGTATACGTTCTTAACCCCCCGAACATAAAAAGGAAGACTATTTTTAATTCTGTTTAATTGTTCAAAACTTGTAATATTTAATACCTGTAATTGTATTTTACGCTGCGCATACTGATTTTTACGAAATTTTTCCACAACCTTTGCTTTTACATCCTTTGCCGCCTGCTGCGCAGCTTTTTCCATGGCCAGGTTACTTCCCGTTAATTCATCAATATGAGCCGCAACACCTCTAGCAGAGGTTGTTGCTATTATTCCTGCATCATCGGCACGTACAACTCTTAAATTAAGATTAGCGCTACAGGTCTTCATACCGGAAGATTTCATCATTGGCAATTGTGTAACAGTTGTTTTGGCACTGCCAATAATTAATATTTCTGCTCCACTTCTTTTGGCAATGGCTGCTGAGGCATTCGCATCACCAGCTAAGGCCGCCATCAGTGCATCTCTTTCCAGGGTAGATTTTACAGTAGCTGCATCAACAAATGGAAAACCATAACTCATCATTGTATTCATCAAAGCAGTTTCTGCGGTATTCATATCATTGGTGATATTCCACGTATTTTGACCATAGTTCTCTTCTTTAATGAGCACCATGCTTCGCGGCATACCCTCACGACGCAATGTTGTAATAATTCCATCTAAATCATCTTTCAGGCTTCCGGTTTTCACAACAGCTCTTACCGAAACTTCCAGCGAGTTATCTATCCTCTTGTTGGTGGATATAACGTCATAACTTTGCACATAGCCGGCAGTCTGCGAATAAATTTTATCCTCAAGGACCATATAATTTTCAGTAATTGTTTTCGCGTCGATTTGCATGCCAACAACTTGCTCAACAGCTTTGCGCAGTGCATCTTGCGTTCCGTCTTCTTTTGCTTTTACCATGTCCCCTGCCAGAATAGCTCCATACCCGGTAGCAGTTACTGTTTGGACCTGCTGGCTGAAAAGAAAATTCGTACTGATAATATATATCAGGCATACCTTTATAATATTTTTCATTTTATAATCACTTAAAATTTAGCTTTTAGATTACGAATTATATTTAATGATTCGGCGCCACTAACCACTGCTGTCGGTTTAAATGTCCCGTCATCCATCCCTGTCATTATACCCCGTGTTGATACAACCATCGTAGCATTAAAAATGGGTGCGGTATTTAAAATATCGGCAAACGGACTTGTATCGCCAAAATGTTTTGTTTCAATGGATTGGTCATCATAAGCCTTTACCAGAAAATGCTGAATCAACAAAGCAAATTCAGCTCTGTTTACCTTTTCATCCGGCTTAAAAGTTCCATCAGGATATTTAACCATAATTCCAGATTTTAAAGCTTTGTCAATATATGTTTTAGCCCAATGTGTTTGAGGCACATCTATTGGCCAGTTTGTATCAGTACCATCCTCTTTTTTGCCCATTATGCTTGTGCCTGGTGCAGCGAATTTAACAGCAGATTGAGCAGGGGATTTTCTGAATATTTTATCCAGAGGCAATTCGGAAACAAACAGAACAGCAACATCCGAACGTGTGATCTCTTTTTGGGCAGCTATTTTCCTAAGCTCAGGCGACTGACCGGCAACAGCTGCCTGGTATTCAGCCAATTCTTTGATAGCAAGGCTGGCCCTGGTATCCGTATTATCAATCTTTAACACACTTTGAAAAGCTTCCTGTGCTTTTATGTATTTTCCCCAGGATTTGTAGGCGACACCCATCCAATAATGTGCGTCTTTTAATACTTCTTTTTTATTCTTGACAGTTTTGGAATCTTCGGTATCTTCAATGGCATCCTGAAACTCATCAATTGCATCTTCATACTCACCTTTAGCCGTTGATAATCTGCCGTCAGCTATCATGGCAGGGGTCCAGTCGCCATCAAAATCCAAGGCTTTGTCAATTAGATCATCCGCTTTTTTCAGATTACCTTTTTCAATAGCAACTATCGCCAGTCCTTCATAAGCAGGAGCGAAATCGTTTTTTAAACCTTTGGATAAATTAAATTCACGCTCGGCATTAGTGAGATCATTATTTTTTAAATATTTAACACCCTGTATATAATGATTTTCAGGAGTATCTAAAACAGATTCAGCCTTTCTTTCTTTTGGGCCAGAGCAATGAATTAAAAATAAACTTGTAAAAAATAAAACAACTATTTTTATAAAATGTGTAGTCTTCATTTTATTCTCCTTTAATCTAGAATGAACATCACTTTACACTGTTCCATAAAGTTTTGACTTTGTGCGGAGTATTGGATACCTGCCGCATCCATATTTGAGATTATGACATCTGTTTTATTTGTACCTTCAACTCTTAATGCTTTAACAATAGCAGGAGAACCTTTAACCCTGTCATCGGATTGTGCACGCACAATATCTTTTTCATAGCCGACAACACCTATTTGAACAGCGTAATCACGGCTCACAAATCCTGTTCCATACACTTCATTTCCACTTTCATCAATTATTTTAGGAGCAATAGCTGGTCTTAAACCCAAGCCCCTGGCATCAATAATAAGTCCTGTAACCACACCACCGGTAAAGGAAGCTTTTGGTTGTTCAGAATAGTTGATATTTCCCGGTTTTTGGCTTCCTGTATTTTGGGGTAGCAACTGATTCAAAAGAATTCCGCTTAAGGGAATTTCAACATCAACTTCAACGCTGCCATCACTCAAATAGCGAATATCTGTTTTCTTAAAATTCTTAACAGCCCCCGAGACGCTTGTTTGGATTACATCGTTTTCTATCATTGCATTTCTAACCGTCGTTTCTGAAGATATGCTCATGCCCTTTACAGTCTCTAGCATCTGTCTTAGTGCATCCAATTCGGCGGCCCTGATTGCTCCTGCTCTTTGAGCTGCCATGGGAACATTGGGATTTGGTGCACCGATTCCCGTTGCCCGAATCATCTGGCTTTGCCAGTTAACATTACCAGCATTTGGTATCTGCTGATTTATTTGTGCTTGAATCTGAGTGGTTAAAAAAACAAAAAATGTTATGGTAATAAACCGAATTAACTTCATAACCCCTCCAAGGTTTGTTCTCTAGTTCGATTAGGTCTTTTTGTGGTAAGCAATTAAGCACTATGACTTAATATATCCTGTGATTAAAGTCACCCTCTTTTTTTATATTGATTTAAGTCAAAAAAGAAACCCGTTAAATGATGCTCATATGTGCTGAGTGCAGTGGTCGAAATATTCTAAAATTAATCTAAGACAGTTTCAAACATGCTTATTATTAAAATATACTCACAAATTTATAGTTCAATCCATCCTTAGTCAAAAATTAAATTTCCAAAGATGATATTTCCGGCATGATATAATTTTTTAATACTTTGATAAAATATCTGTCCGTCATTCCTGCAATAAAATCGCGCACAATTATTTCATGACTGTTTTTATGATATTTTTCGTTTTTTGAATTTAAAAAATGCTTGTATATCTCATTTTTGGTATCCTCGGAATGCAATACTTTCAAATAATAATTAAAAAGTAACGTAAATCCCTGCTGTATCTTGGCGTGGTTCTTTTTTAAATGTTGGCTTTTATAAATTTTCTGATAGTTAAATTTTTTTAATACTTTCAAAGCACTTGATACTCTCTCACTAAAAGCCACGTAGTTTTTGTTGTAACTTTGTGCAACCACATCGTTGACAAGATTCTCAATAATTTCCCCGTTATAAATACCTAATACATTGGCCGCAAGATCAGGTATATCATCTCTCTTAATTAATCCAATTCTTATAGCATCTTCAATATCCTGGCCAATGTAGGCAATGGTATCTGTGATTCTTACCACGCATCCTTCCAGTGTAGCAGGTTTGGTATCTAAGATCTTCCCCGATTCCATGCTATTAATATAAGTTGTAATATCTCTTTCTGTTTTTGACTCATGCGGTTCAAGAATTTGATTATGAACTTCTCCATTATGGGAAATAATTCCATCTCGTGATTGGAAGGTCAAATTAAGCCCATTACCACTTTTTGCAATAGAATCTACCATGCGCAAACTTTGGATATTATGGTGGAAATGACCGAGTCCTTTTTGTTGGCTGATTTCACTTAAAAAAATCTCCCCGTCATGTCCAAACGGTGGATGACCCAAATCGTGACCAAGAGATATTGCATCAATCAGATCTATATTTAAGGATAAAAACCTTCCTATTGTTTTAGCTATTTGTGCTACACTTATTGTATGCATACTGCGGCTGGAGAGCTGCTCGTCCAGTAAGGAAGCAAAATAAACTACCTGTGTTTTTCCCGTATAGCGTCTAAAGGCTCCGGAGTACATTATTCTGTCTCTGTCTATCGCATAAGGAGGTCTATGTCTTTGATGCTTCTCTTCCCTACAGCGGACGGCTTTCGCGTTAAAACAGGCAAATTGAGAAAGTTTGCTTTCTTCGATATCGTTTACTTTGGAAGCTATTTCTTTCAAACTGAATTTATTCATAGTATTTAACAGATTACATTTAGGGCATTAGGAACAATTTCAAATATAATTTTATCGCTCGCTTCGTTTACTTCACCATCGGTATGAAAACAGTTTTTTTGATTTGATGTTATCGTAATTTGATTACTTGTAAATGAAGTATAAGACTCAAGATTAGTAATTTGGCCATTAAATAATAATTTTAGTGCCTTCACACTTTTTATTATACTCATTTTACTTAATATACAGGTATCCAGAAATCCATCACACATATCAGAATCAGGAGAAATAAGCGCATTATTGCCGTACTGAGGAGCATTTGCAACCGCAATTGTTAACGGATTAATTTTGGAAGAAAATTCTTTACTGCTAATTGTGAATGCTGGATATTGATAAACTAATAACTCCTTAAGACCATTGAAAAAATATGGAACAGGACCTCTTTTCTTGCTTTCACGAAATCTTCTGGCAACGTTAGCTTCAAATCCAATACCTGAGACAACGAAAAAGTAAACACCGTTTGCTATGCCGGCATCAATTTTCTTTATTTTCTTTCTCTTGATTGTATCCAAAGCTTTTTGGTGGTTCAATGGAATGCCAAGCGATCTTGCAAAGCCATTACCAGACCCCATGGGAATTAAGCCAAAATTAGCTCTTTTATTTACCAGAACTCTTGCAACTTCATTCATTGTACCATCTCCGCCAACTGCGATTATGTTTTCAAAACCTCTTCTAAGAGCTTCTTTAGCAATCTCGGATGCCTGTCCGGCGCGGGATGTAATTTGTATATCCGCATTTTTTCCAATCGATTTAAAAATTAAATCTTTAATGTTTTTTCTACTATTTGCTGGACCTGAGACTGGATTTATGATAAAGAGGAAGTTCATTTTTTGGTTTAAATGAATTTAAATGAAAAGAGAAAAAAAAAGCCCCGAACCGGGGCTTATTGAATTTAACTTTTTAAATTAAATTTAAAGGGAATAGACATTTTAACCTTAACAAATTTATCTCTTTGTTTGGCGGGTTTAAATGTACATAGTTTCGCAGCCTTTAATGCTGCTTCATCCAGCATAGGCACTGATTTTAAAATTCTTGCATTCAAGACATTACCTGTTTTTGAAATGGTTACGATTACAGTAACAGTTCCTTCAATACCTGCCCTTTGAGCGAGAGAGGGGTATTTTGGAGTTTCTTTGTGCAATAAAACAGGCTTTTCGGAAACGGCAAAAAATTCAAATACTTCATCATCGTCCGGCGGAGGGGGCGGAGCATCCATTACATCGCCCAAATCTATCTCTGTTTCTTCTATTGTAACATCATCCAATAAATCTTCATCTTCAGATTCTACAGGAATTGAGGGTCGCGATGGTGGTGGCGGTTTTTGTAATTGTTGTGTCGGAGGAATTTCAATAGTTTCAATAATAAGTCTTTCTGCATCAGGTAAAACGGTTGTACCTTCATATTTTTGGAATGAATAAAAAGTCAGTGCCAGAAATGCTAAAGCAATAACATGCGATTTTTCCAGAGTAACTTTATATTTCAGCCTTAAATCAGCTCCAGGATTCTTTTTTAATCGTTTCATTTTATTCTCCCGATGGCATAGCTGAGTAATTTACGAATAAAGCACTGCCTTTGCGCAGTTCCTGATGAATGTCATTCACAACACCCATTTTCGCCTGTTGATCCCCTTTCAAGGATACAACAAGTTGCGGATCTGCAACACGCTTTTGATAGGCAAGATTTCTTAATTCTTCTACATTTTTGATTGTTATGTCATCCATTACAATTTTTTGATCTCTATCAACCCAAATGGTCGTTATATGAGCTTTGGATACTTCCAGCTTTTGGATTTTAACCGCATCAGGCAATTTTACTTTTAAGCCCTGATATGTTTTCATAACTGTAACTGTCATAAAAAAAATAAGAAGCATAAAAATAATATCAGGCATTGATGCTGTGGGAATTGTTAATTTGATCTTACTTTTTTTTCTAAATTCCATTAACTACCTCTCTATTATTATTTATCCGGCTCTGCAAGAGATATTCTTTTAGCCTCTGCTTTTTTTAGCTGATCCAAAACCCTTATGTAAATGTCGTATTCTGAATCTTTATGTGTTTTTAACGAAACAATTAACAAAGGATTCTCAAATAATTTATCTTTAATAATCCTGTTAATTTCTCTAACTTCAATAATTTCGTTATCAAGCATAGCCTGACCAGTGGCATTAATAAAAAGGTTCGCAATATTCTTTTTTGGTATTTTAACTTCTGTATCACCCGGTGGGGGCAAAACAAGATCCAGCCCTTTTTCCGTATCGATAGAAGTAGTTACCAAAAAGAATATTAAAAGGAGAAATACAATATCAGCTAAAGATGCTGACGGGATTTCTACATCTGTTTCTTTTTCTTGCCAAGTAACATAGTTTAATTACCTAATTAAATTTTATTTTTTGCCTTCTAAATCAACAAGTGCATCCATTAATTCAACAGAACTTTCTTCCATATCAATGATAAGCTTATCAATCCTGGAAGTAAAGAAGTTAAAAAATACCTGGATAATCATAGCAACAACCAAACCAAAAAGAGTTGTTAAAAGCGCCTTTGAAATACCTCCGGCTACAACGGCAGGGGATATATCATTTGCTTTTTTAATAGCATCAAAGGCATCAACCATTCCAGCAACTGTTCCGGTAAAACCTAACATTGGAGCCAAAACAATTACGGTTGATAAAACAACCATACCGCGTTCTAAAAAGGCCATTTCAATGGATCCGGCAGTTGTTATTGATTTTTCTACACTTTCCAGGCCTTTATCGGCGCGGGATAATCCTGCATGTAAAATAGATGCGACCGGACCAGGTGTTTTTTCGCATTCTGCAACAGCACCTTCAATTCCGCCATCTTGCAATGCTGAATGCAATCCTGCTAAGAATTTACGGGTATTTACAGACGCCCGTGTTAGTGTAATCATTCTTTCGATTGAGAATCCTAAGCCTACAATAAGCAATCCCAAAATTGGCCACATAAAGTTGCCGCCATCGTTAAAGAGCTCGACTAAGCCTGACATACTGATAACTCCTATGTATATTTAATTTGCTTTTCTTAATTAATTTTATCGGTAAGTACTAATTTTTGATCGGATTATTATACAGTTTTCGTCGCATAAAGTCAATCTAATTTTGAGCATCTGTCTGGGCTGAGAGTTTTTTTAGGGCCCGGGCTTCAGGAAATAAATTCAATGCACTTGCAAATTGATTATCATATTCCAATATGACACGCCAATATTCTTTTTGAGACCATAAATTACGCGCTATTTCTGCTTTTAACCTGTTTTCAATAAACTCACGATCTTTTTTCCACTCATGCTCCGCAAAAATTATATTTTCTTCCTCTGCGGTTGTACGTAATTTATTAAACCAAAATTCCGAAATTGAAAATGAATTAAAAAAAGACTGTTTGTTTTTCTTAATCTTCTTATTCAGCAAACTGAATTTTGCGGCAACCTCAAAAAATAAACGTTTTTCAAATAGTTTCTGGGTCAACCTGGGAGAAGTTGAAACAGAAGTAAATTCAATTACCGAATCCGGAGTAATTCCGCCGCCGGCAAAAACCTGGCGCCCTGCAGCAGTGTAAAAAGGTTTTAAAGCAAGCACACTATCAATATTAATTATTGAATCAGTATTAGTATTAGCCAAATAATCATCAATTTTTCTATTTTCATACGCTTTTTGGATCAAGCGACCACTTGGTGTATAGTATTTAGAAATTGTTAACCTTAAACGGGAACCATCATTAAGAAAATATTCTCTTTGCACAAGTCCTTTGCCAAAACTTTTTGTACCAACAATATAAGCCCTATCGTAATCCTGTAAAGAACCGGCTAATATTTCTGATGCACTTGCTGAAGCTCCGTTTATCAATATGACTAAAGGATACTTTCTATCGATAGATTTCCCAAAGTCATCGGAAAAATATTCCTCATTAAATTCTGGCAACCTGGCAACTGTATAAACGACTTTTTTTCTTCCTGCTAAAAATTTGCCCACTATTTTAACACACTCATCAATAAAACCGCCGCCATTTCCGCGTACATCAAGAATCAATTGTTTCATACCTGCTTTTTCGAGCAGAATTATGGCGTTTTCCAGTTCATCCGGCGTCGTTCTTGAAAACCTGTTAAACCATATATAACCTGTCGAATCATCAACCATAAAAGAAGTATTAACGGTAAAAAGCGGTATTTCATCCCTAACAATTGAAAAATGAAGCAATTCATCGTATCCAGACCGGATAACGCCCACATTTACTTCACTTCCTTTTGGACCCTTGAGTTTTTTCGGAACTTCGGAACTATTTAATCCATAAGCCGATTCACCTTCAATTTCAGAAATTATATCACCCGCATTGATACCTGCTTTTTCCGAGGGTGATCCGGGAATTGTGGAAATGACATTTATATAGCCATCAATAACATCATATTGAATTCCAATTCCCTGATATTTACCTTCAAAACCTTCATCATTTGTTAATCCTTCAGCCACTGTAAAGTAATTAGAATGCGGATCCAATGTATGCAACATACTTTGTATTCCTGTTGCTGTTACTTTTTCCCAATTAACATCATCAACATAATAGTTTTGAGTTAAATTGATTACCTCTCTCAGCTTTTCAATCTCAACTTTTTCTGCATCAGTAAAGCCCATTAAATAATTCAAAGTTATTGTCTCTTTGAATAAAAAGGCAGTCCAGACAATTAAAATAATTGTTATAAAAAAATATGTTTTTTTCTTTGTCATTATTAAAAAGTACTCGTTTTTTGGACAATGGAAAACCTTGCCTCTTTTTCTAAATTAATATTCCAAATCAATAACAGGCATGAGCTCTGGTAAACTTTTTCAAAACCTGCTTCAGATTGTGAAATTGTCTCCACAGGCAAGCGCCAGATTGAATCGGCATTTAAGGCATCCAGTTGTATATCTATTTTCATGTACTCATCTTTAAGGCCAATAAAGGAGGCTTTATCCAAAGTACCAATTGAATCGAGCCAGGCATTTTCCAAACGACCGGATTTATCATAATAATATCTATCATCAGCATGTCCGGCCTGCAATCCAAAGTTTAGTTCAACCGCAAATTTGAATTTTGCAGGTTCATCCGATAAATTTTTTAAAATATAATCGGCCTGGATCACTTCTTTATTACGCGAAATAGTGAAATTTTTAATAATTTTTACAGGAATCCCTTTCCCATTATTGTAAAATAACCCCTCATTTGCCAGCGATATGCTAATATGTTCTTGGGTCGTTTGGGAATCTTCCATCTTATACTCTGCATTTATAAAGCTGCCTTTTTCGGAGTATTCATTCTTTTGAAACTGATCAATAGTCAATTCAGGTTCAACTAAGTGATCTATAAAAGATTTTCTCTCGTAATTATCATAAATAAGATATTTTTCAAGTCCAGCCTCTTTCATTTTGAAATCACCATGTATAGTTGAAGCACCTTCATGTTCCTGGCCATCATCAAGATGTGCCTCATACACTTTTTCATGGTACCCTTCTTCGCGCCGCGTCATGGTATCCAAAATATTTTTAGCTGAAGCTTTGAAATCATATAAAAACATATTGCCGCCAGCCGTTGGTTTGAAATAGGCATTGTGCACAGGTGTTTCAATCAATATTTCATTTCTGCCATCCCTGTCAAAATCAGATATTTCCAGTTCTTTTAAAGAAGAAGGATGTTTATCAGCCAATATTTTTTCAGCTTTAATAAGATTGCTAAAGATAGCATAACGCAGATGACTTAGATACAATCCGCCGAATACACCATGCCAATAGGGGCAATTGCACTGTGCTGCCATTAATGCATCGTACGCTTCACTAATGCTATCCATTCCATATGATTCAAGATTATTGCTTACACGCAGCATTTTTTTATGCATGACGTTTATTTCAGAATATTTTGTCATAAAATTTCGCCAAAATCCGCCACGTACAAAAATACTCACATCGTCATATACATTCTGGTCCTGCAGGAAGTGTTCAAATTTTTCGTATTCTTTATACGTCTCCTTGAAAAGTGACCAATGCATCATTTCTGCATAAGAAGCAGTAGGAAGATAAATATTTGATTTCGGTTTCAGCTGTTCCAAGGCCTCATCAAATGTAATCATTTCAATCCAGTTTAAATTTTCTTCCAAAGCCTGAAAAAATTTGTCCAGCCAACCATCTTCATAAACATGTTTATAGGTATTCGGCCAAACACCAAATTTTTCGCCGTCGTCAGCGAATACAATTAATTTATTACCATCTTCAGATGCCATCTCGCGCATAGCCTGAATTGTCTCTTCGGGTTCCTGAAAGGGAATAGTGTAACGCAATTGCTGGTTTATCGGGAAGAGAGAAACAGTTTTACCTAAATCCTCCGATATAAAGTAGCCATCTAAATCCTTATCTTTTAGTCCGGCATACTTAAAATGTGTATCATCAACACATGTATATTTAATTCCAGCATTATGCAATGAAGATGGTAAGGTAGGCTCCCATACTCTTTCAGCTAACCACATTCCCGTTGCATCATAATTAAACAGTTCTTTGACGCGAGCTGTCAACTTCTTTATTTGCAGTAGCTGATCTTTTAGCGGAATTACAGAAATTATTGGTTCATAAAAAGCTCCGCTCATTATCTCCAATTGTTTGTTTTGAAGCAGTTTTTTGATCAGTTCAATCAACTCCGGATGGTTTTGCACTACCCAGTCCAACAGGATTCCTGTAAAGTGTAATGAAATTCGGATTGACGGATGTTTTTCTAAAACCTGCAAAAATGGTAAATATGATTTTTGGTAGGCATCTTCAAAAACGAAATCAAAATTTCCAATCGGTTGGTGATTATGAATTCCCAGTACGAATTTTATTTTCTTCATTTAAATTTAATTATACCCTAGTTATGGCAAAAGGACAGCTGCTGTTAAAACTGTTGTCCATTTCCCCTTTTTATCACCTTCAGCAAATGCAGTAATATTTTTTGATTTCACAATTTTACCTGAAATTTTCCACAATTGTCGTTTTTCATCCCAGTCAGAATCGGGATCAAACTCATCTCCCAAAATGGTTGAGAGCATTTCTGCGGCTAAATCTTCGGCATAATTGCCCGATTGCTCAGCTGTTTCGCCATGACCATGATGTTCGCTTAAATAACCATAGGCATTTTCATCTTTTGGCAATGCTACACCAATAGAGGCGTTAATAAGTCGAGAGGGTTCATTTGTATCTGAGCGGCTAATAACAGCATGCACTATCTGACCCGGTGTAAGTTCCTTTAAGCCTTTAGCCCTTGATATGGTTTGGCATCCTGCCGGATAAATACTTGAGACACTTACGATATTAAATGGAGCAATGCCTGCATTTCTAAGAGCCATTTCAAAACTGGTTAATTTTTCGCGATGGATACCAATGCCTTTTGTAAAAAATATTTTTCCTGGTATATACATATTTTTAACTCAGATAGAAAGCTGTATGGTTGATTAAATTTCTTCTTCCCAATTACGTATTATTTTACGATTTTTATATTTAATTCTCATAACTGCAATTAAGAACAAGACAATTAAGATGAACCAGATTAAATAATCGATATTAAGAATAAACAGCCACTTATATTCTTTATCTACATAAGCAAACCATCCTGTCTCAAAGTCGACAAAATCGCGGCCCGTTACTTCCACAAAGGCTCGATTAATTGAGCGGGTTGAATTTACTTTTTTTAAGGTTCTAAATAAAGCCTGCATATCATATTTTTTTAAAAAATAATCAACAGCGCTTCTGGACAAGGCGTATCCTAACAGAGCCTGCTGAGTTGTAAAATTAAACATAGAATCCAGGTTTGATAAATTTGTTAATTTTCCTGAGTATAAGGCATTTGAAATATATATCTGTTCATTAATGGTTAAACTCTCATAACTCAATAATTGGGCAACGCCTTCGTGCAGCCATGTTGGGATATACTTTTCAGGTGAAATTATTCCAATATAAATATGGACCAATTCATGCAAAAGAACCTGCGGCAAACGGTTAATTTCATCTCCATTTTTTGCTCTAATGATTATTGTTCTCTTTTCAACAAAAGCAATAGCCTGCGACCATTCGGGGAAGCCATTTTTTGAGTACGACTGAAATTCCTCTTCCGATTTTGTTAGAAAAATATGAATTTCACTTAAAGAACGTCCTTCAAAAAAATTTTCTATGTTTACTATTTTAGGGGTAATTTTTTTAATTGTGTTTTGAACCAACTGGCTATCTTCGGGAGCATGATAAAAAATATAATTATCCAGAAATCTGCTTCTTTTATTTTCAGCCAACAAAGTACCGGATAAGCAAGGGAATAGAAAACCAAGCAGAATTAAACATATAATCAATTTTAACATAATCTAAATTTCGCAATTGTTCTCAGTTAAGATGTTGAGCAACAAGTAGTTAACTAACTTTATAAGGGATGGTAGAAATTAGTACCTTAAGCTTAATGATAAATCTAATACGTTGAAAAAGAATTATTTTCTCTTACCTTGGATAATAATATAATCCCGACCGCAAAAAATAATACTAAAACTGCCATACCTGCCCTTTGAGACTCGTACAGCTCTGTTAGAATACCAAACAAAAGTGGTCCCATAAATGCGGTAGCTTTACCTGAGAAGGCAAAAAAACCGTAAAATTCATTTTCCATATGTTTTGGTATATATCTGCCAAGCAAAGATCTGCTAGCCGCCTGGTTGGGACCGGATAGCAGACCTACTAAAATTCCAGCCGCCCAGAAAAAAGTCCTGTCTGGTGCAAATACTGCAATAACTACTGCTGCGATCAATCCAATATTGCTTATTTGAATAGTGGCTTTTCCCCCTATCTTATCATCAAGAAAACCGAATCCAAATGCACCTATACCTGCTGCTATGTTGAGTACAATTCCAAAAACCAAAACTTCTTTTGTTTCAAATCCAAAGACTCCTACTGCATATACACCGCCGGCAGTAAAAATTGTCACCAAACCGTCATTGTAAAAAATTCGGGCCAAAAGAAGATAAAAAATATTTTGATATTTCTTAATTTCCTTAAATGTAATTGCAAGCTGCAATAAACTTTGCTTAACACTTTTTACAAGATTTATTTTACCTTTAACTTTGCTACTTTTCAGCCAAACAAAAGCAGGGATACTAAAAATAAGAAACCAGCCTGCTACAAGTAAATTTGTTGCCCGGATATTTTCCCCATCAATTTTTGAAAAGCCAAACCACGGTGCCTCCGTATCCACAAAACCAATGAAAGCAAGAACAAGACATAGCAATCCACCGACATATCCTAAAGACCAACCATATCCAGAAATCCTGCCGATTTTAGATTTTGATGTAATTTCAGGCAGATAAGCATTATAAAAAACCATACCCATTTCAAAAGCAAAATTAGCAATAATAAAAAGACCCAAAGCTTTTATAATTTCTCCGGGTAGCGGTATATAAAGCATAGCTGTTGCGATAACGCAAATAAGCGTTGTCATTATTAGAAACGGTTTACGCAGATTTGATTTATCTGCGATGGCACCCATAATTGGAGATATTAAAGCGACTAAAATAAAGGAGATAGAGACCGCCCAAAACCAATGAGATGCCCCTTCAATTTTATTTTGCGCTATGGATTCAACAAAATAGGTAGCATAAATAAAGGTAACAACGAGTGTGGTAAAGGCTGAATTAGCAAAATCGTATAAAGACCAGGAAAAAATTATCCTATTATTTCCAGCAACTTTTTGAGGGTGATTAACTTTTTCCCGGGCCATTGAACATAATAAATAATTTTTAGCAATAAAAAAAACCCGGCAGCAATTTATTGCATCCGGGCTTTCGGTTAATTATATAAGTATCTACAGTTGGCTTTGTACGTGTTCTATTACCGAATTGATAGTAGCCTTTAGAGTATCAAATACACCGTCTCCCTTAACTGCTACTCCTTCAAAATGGGGTACATTGAAGAAATTTAACTTTTTTTGCAGTACGTCAAGGGATTCAGCACCCGGTAAATCACGTTTGTTATATTGAATAGTCCATGGAAAATTCTCAAGAGTATGTCCGTCTGTTTTTAGGTTTGCTTCCAAATCCAGCAAGGTTTCAATATTTGCTTCCATGCGATGCGGTTGCGAGTCTGCAACAAACACAATTCCATCAACACCATTAAGAATTACTTTTCTGCTGGAAGCATAGTAGACCTGCCCCGGAACGGTATAAAGATTAAATTTAGGTTTTTTACCCTTAATTTTACCAACTTCAATTTGCATAAAATCAAAGAAAATCGTTCTGTCTTCTTTGGTTTTTAATGAAACAAGCTCACCGGTTAAAGAAGGATCCAACTTTGAATGAATATATTCCAGGTTTGTGGTTTTACCACTCATACCAGGACCGTAGAATACTATTTTCAGATTAATTTCTTGTAAAGCCCAATTTATAAACATTGATCCGCCTCTTGTTTACAGATATAAAATCTCATTATTTAAAAGTATCATCCAGCGCGTCTCCTAAAAGACTGCTAAAATCAGAATCTATTATATTTTCATCTTCTCCTACGGCACCTGAATCATCATCTAACACGTTGCCAAGATCTTCAATCGCTTTTTTAGTATAAATTCGAATAAGACCTAAAGTTACACTAACATCGAATACAACTACAAGAAAAAAGTTGTCTCCTACATTAGAAAGATAGACGTTTCTTTTTTCACCTTCGTGGAAAAGTAATTTAAATTTTGCATCTTCACCAACCAATTTGGCCATTTCTGAAGTTGCAGCAAAATCACTTGCGGCCAATGCAGACAATACTGTGGTGTTCATATTATCCGTATTTCCACGCTGACTTATTAGCTGTCCACTCATATCTGCGAATAAAATGGCAGAAGCTTTGGTTTTTGTAGCAAGTTCTGTAAGGATTTTGGTTATTCCGTCGTATTGCTTTCCGTTCAGAATAACCTGGCGGCTACCATCCTTTAACTTTCTAGTTTGTACCATATAATTACCCCATTGTTAAATGCTTGTTTGTTTTCTCTTATTTTATCTTCTTTTTTTAAGACGATCTAATGCTATTACAACACTTTCCCGAAGTCGCTCAAGCGCCAGACCTAAATTCCGGATTTCATCATTTGTATTAACGACTATTCTTTCATCCAACTTACCCTGACTGATGTCATCCGCTTTTTGTGTTAAATAAATAATTGGACTTATAATCCGATGCGCTAATATTAACACAACTAAAATACCAAGTAAAGTTATTCCGCTAATGATACTAATTATTAAAAAGTTAATCTCACTAACGGCTTTGTCTATATATTCCTGTTTCATTCCAACACGAATATAGCCAAGATCACCATCTTCTACAGGCACTACAATATCGTAACAGTTTACACTTCCCTTTTCGCCAGTAAATGATACTATATTTATTTCATTTTCTGTTTCTGATAAAATTTCTTCTACTTCCTTAGGAACGGCTGCATTAAATGTTTTTGCAAGAATTTCATTTTCACTATTTTGAATAATAATATACTCATCCCTTTCAGAATTTAAAGAAGAAGATATAATTTGTCTTAATCCCACTATATCTTCGCTCAATATTTGTTCCGAGGTATAATTGGCTAGGTTAGAAGCAACTGTCCTGCCACGCTCAACTACTTCGTTTTTCACTGTTTCAGAAACTTCAGGATTAATTGTGAAAATAAGTGTCAGCCCTAAAATTAAATTACTTAGTACTAAAATACCACCAATTTTCCATCTTAAACTAAGCATTTAAATAACTTCCCTTTTAAGAATATTTAGCATTTCGGATTGAAATTGGATTTTTTTTTGTTCATCCTGAATCTCATCGCATATAAGTTCAATCAATTCAGCAGCCTTTTCAGAGGGAAATTTTGATTTATTATTGCCTGTTTCTATTATTACGTCATCAATCACAAAAGGAGCAACGGGTCCAATTATTTTAATGAGCATCTGTTCCATATTCTCAAAAAAAGAAGGTGCAAGAACACTCTCTTCTTTTTTTTCTGATGAATATAACTCTATTAAACCCAAATTAAACAGATTTTCCATTATGCCCATTACCTCTGGCATATTCATTGAAGAAACTTCAGCAATTTCCTTGATTGACTGATGTCCATTAACCTGTGTAAGTACCATCCAGTCTGCGGAATTTAAATTTAAATCAGATGCGTTTTTAATTTCAGTTTTTTTATAGGTAACGTGTGGTTCAGTGTAAAATTTTCCGTCAGACACTTTAATTAACCGCTTTTTTTAATACAATTCTATTTTTTTTCTAACAATTCACGTTCGTCATCTTCAAACTTACCTTTACGAAGAATAATATTTTTGTCCGTAGCGTGCAACTTTGCTTGCTTTATTATCTTTTTATCCTGTAATAACTGCGATAAACCAACGTTAACGCTAATTCTTAAAAGTGATAATACTTTCGGTGATTCACAAACTGTAACAAGTAAGAGGTTGTTTGAAAATTTACATATTATAAATAAATTTTTCCAAAAAAGCTCAATTTCAGAAACATTTTCATCTTTTTGATCAAATACGGCGATCATACGAAGTAACCTTAAAGAGACATCTTCAAGTTCTTTCTCTTTAATTTTTAGTCCTTCAGACTGCAAAACAGCTCCGCGGCCGGATGCGACAAAAACACCAAGAACACCTGGTATGTTCGTTATTTCATTATGCCAGTTAAGTGCCATATTTTGAACCTTCTCAGTTTTTATCAGGTTTCTTCTTTACCAATTGCTTTTGCGATTAAGGGCATTACAATATCACTTTTTACTTTTTTCTCCATTTGAAGAGTTAAATACATTTCATTATAAATAACAATAAAATAACGACATTGCCCGCTAAAAATATTTACATATTCAGGAGCTTTTGCTTTAAGGGAATTGCTTAACTTTTTAGCCTGCAGCATAATAAAGGCCACATTAGCATCTCTTTTTGTTCCTTCGACATGTTCCGTTCTATCAATACAGACTCCCTTTTCATTAAAAAGACTTACAGATATAACGCCTTTAATTGTAAGTAAGCGTTCAAAAAGTCTGGAATACCTGTTTTCGAGGTCGTCTTGTGAATGATCGATGCGATGCATACCATCAAGCAGTAAGTTACTCCAATTGGTTTGTATTGTCCTGACGGGAGGTGCTACGTCACTTTCAACCTTAAACTTGCCTTCATAAAGGGCAAGAAGTTTATAAACAGCTTCTTCTCCTATATGAGGATCAAATTCTGCATGCGTGACTTGTCCTCCTTCAAAGTATAAAAAACCAAATCTCCCGTTACTTTCTATGCTAAGTTTTGCATTATTGTGTTCCATGCAATTTAGCTGGATTAAACTTGGCAATTTTATATCTTTTAAGTTTCCTACTAATGCCATATAATTATCCTAAAATATTAAAAACCATTTCTCTTAAACTTTTCATTTCGAACGGCTTTTCCACATAATGTCTGGCACCCAATTCGACAACCTCGTCTTTTTTATCATTAGATCCATATGCAGTCATTACAATTACTTCGGTGGAAGGATATTTCTTCTTCACCTCTTTTAACAAATCAATACCGCTTATGCCAGGCATAAAAATATCAGTTATTAACAGGTCGAATTTACCTTCATTTAATCTATCTAAAGCTTCTTCTCCAGAGCTTGCTGTAATAACTTCATAATCTTTTTTTGATAGTATAAAACTTTGATACAGGCTAAATGTCAATGTTTCTTCATCATCGACAATAAGCAATCGCCTGGCCATAATTACTCCTGATTAGTGTTTACAAATGGTAAAAATAATTTAAAGGTGGTCCCTTTATTTAATTCAGATTCTACTTCCATCTTTGCTTGATTCTCTTCCAACAACCTGGAGGAGATAGAAAGTCCCAAACCAACTCCATCGCTTTTTGTTGTAAAAAATGGATTAAATATTTTTTCTATTTTTTCTTTATCGATACCTTTTCCGGTATCTGTAATATAAACTATAATTGAACCCGTTGCTTTTTGCGTTTCGCTGTATTGCAGTTTTTTATCAAATCCCGCAACAATTTTCAATTCTCCGCCAGAAGGCATAGCATCATAGGCATTTAAAAACAAATTTAACACAACCTGTTCAAATTGGCTTTCATCAATATATATATTAGGCAAATCGTCTTCAAATTCTGAAATAAAATTAATTTTTCTCTTAGCCAGTCTTGGCGCAAGCAATAGAAATACGCCATCAATGATGTTCTTTAAAGAATGAAACGCGGGAATTGGTTTACTGGGTTTAGCAAAATGAAAAAACCTTTGGAGCAGTTTATTACTTCGATCAATCTCTTTTACTATTCTGGCAACCAATTGCGCTCTAAAATCTCCCGGGCTAAAACTTTCTTCCAGCACTTGGGCCGAGGTTTTAATGCCTGCTAAGGGATTGCGAATTTCGTGTGCAATACCTGCCGAAAGTTCACCCAAAGTAGCTAATCTATCCATGCGTTCCATTTGTTTGCGGAAATTTATTAGATCACTTATATCGCGGAAGATAAGAATAACGCCATTCTTGCCGCTTCGTCTTCCTCAACCAGTGGTGTAGTACTAAATCCAATTGGGATTATTTTGCCATCTTTGGCGATAAGATTTGTTTCCCTGCTTTCAAACATTTTCTTCAGACTAATAAACTGTTCTGTGATAATAGTTCCTTCACTTTTATCCTCAAAAAGATCATTGAAAGATTTCCCAAGAATTTCATCTGTCTTATAGCCTATTAAATCCAGAGCAGATTTATTCATAAAGGTAATTTTACCCTTTGAATCAATGGTAGCAATGCAGCTTGAAATGTTCTGGATTATTCCCTTGTGGAATTCAAAAACCTCGTTAAGATGCTCATATTTCTTGAGTAGCTTTTCGTATTTGTTTTTATATTTTTCCAGAATCTCTGTTACATCCTGTGTGGATTGCAGGTCATCAATGATGCGGTTTACACGCACAATGGATTCTTTTTTCTGGTCGAGGTATTTGCTCATTACTTGTTAAACATCTTTCGCTTTTAGCCTGCAAAAGCAGGATCAACATCAATATTAATGTGAAAAGAACTGCTTTTATTTTTTGAGTACGGAGCTATCACATTTTTTAGTAATTCTTTTGTTTTATGTCCAACAGGATCATACTTCTTGTTTATTTTTAGAATTACCTGCCATCGATATAAGTTTTTTATCTTGGAAATTGCCGCTGGAGAAGGTCCGATGACGTTGCATAAAAACTCTCCATGTTTTCTGATAGGCACTGCAATTTCGCGTGCTTTGGTAATCGCTTCGGTTAAGTTAGCTGACGAAATCATGATTTGTATTACTCGGACAAAAGGCGGGTATTTATAAGTTTCCCTGTGAATTATTTCTTCTTTATAAAATCCCTTAAAGTCATGGTTTTTCGCATATTGAATGGCATAATGGTTTATCTGGTAGGTCTGAATGATGACCTCTCCCGGTTTGTCTCCCCGGCCAGCGCGACCGGCAACCTGGGATAATAATTGGAATACTTTTTCCGGGGATCTAAAATCCGGAATAGCCAGACCCACATCTGCTGATATTACCCCAACAAGTGTTACATTAGGAAAATCCAATCCTTTTGAAATCATTTGTGTACCAATTAAAATATCTGCCTGTCCATTTCTAAAAGAAGATAATATCTCATCGTGAGCATTGCGGCTGCGGGTTGTGTCCTGGTCCATTCTCAAAATCGCCGCTTCCGGGAATTTGTTTGCTATCTCCTGCTGAATTTGCTGAGTACCAATGCCTTTGCTTTCCAGTTCATCACCGCCGCAGTTTAAACATTTGTTTGTTGCGGCCAGAGTAAGTCCGCAATAATGGCACTTTAGTTTATTATCATACGAATGGTAGGTAAGAGTGACTTCACACTCACTGCATTTAGCAATAAATCCACAATTTAAACACTGCTGAAAAGAGGAATAGCCCCGACGATTTTGAAAAATGATAACCTGTTCATTTTTTTTCAAACGATTAGCTATTTTTTCCAGCAAAATCTGTGAAAACACTTTTCCAACATGATTATTTTTTCTTTCCCGGATCATATCCACCACATGCACGTCAGGCAATAATGCAGCCGTTGCCCTCTTTTTAATTTCGATTAAAGCATGTCTTCCTCTTTGGGTATTGTGATAACTTTCAAAACTTGGTGTGGCCGAGCCTAATACAACAACTGCTTTATGTTCCTTTCCCATGTAAAGGGCAACGTCCCTGGCATTATATAATGGGACAGAATCTGTCTGCTTATAACTTTGCTCATGTTCCTCATCAACAACTATCAAACCAATGTTATCAAATGGAGCAAACAGCGCTGAACGCGGTCCGATGGCTATTTTAACATGTCCTTTATAACAAGCCATCCAGGCATCATAGCGTTGTCCTGCAGACATCTTACTGTGAAACACTGCTATTTTTTCCCCAAAGACCTGTTTAAACCGGAAAACTGTTTGTGGTGTTAAGGCAATCTCAGGAATTAAAATGATTGCATTTTTATCCTTCTTTATAATTCTTTTTAAAATTTCAATATAGACAACTGTTTTACCACTGCCGGTAATACCGTGTAAAAGAAAAGATTTGTAATTTCCTTTGCCGGTATATTTCAATATTTCTTTAATAGCATTTTCCTGTTCGATTGTAAGGTGTTTGACTAAATTCTCTTCTTTATATGCTATTTCTAGTTTTCTTTGCAAAGCAAGCTGTTCAATTTTTACAATCCCCTTTTGGGCCATCTTTTGCAGGGTAGCCCTGGCCATTTTTGTTGCTTTCAGAAATTCGCTAACAAGAATATTTTGTTTTAAATTTTTTAACATATAGGCTTGCATGTGCGGACGTTTAACAAGGTATTTAAGAAAATCAGCGTTGTTTTCTATTTGTTGTTCATAATCTTCGGGAATGATTACGTAATAGCGAAGCAGCGCACCTACTGTAGCTGTTTGTTTTTCAACTTCAGAAAATATAAGCCCCTTATTTTTCAAAATATTCAAAATGGTGTAAAAAGATGAGCTACCAAATTTTTTACGGTAATAACTCTTGGCATGGCCGGGATTATCTGCTATTAAATGATAAAGATCTCTTTGTTTTTCGCTCAGATTTGCTTCCGGCAACTCTTCCACAAGGTGGATAATTTCCTTTTCAAATTCATCTAAACCTTTTGGCAGAGCAAGCTGAGCTGCCTGTCCCCAGCTGCACATATAGTATTCAGCAACCCATTTTGTTAGTTCTAACAAGCCGGGTTTTATTAGAGGTGTTTCATCTAAAACATCAATTATTTCCCTGACATTCTTATAATCACTTTTTTCTTTTATTTCAGCGACTAAACCGCTGATAACACGTTTGCCAAAAGGGACATAAACACGGCGACCCGCTGTTAAATCCGAAAATTGTTCAGGGATTTTATACGTAAAGGAATGATTTAATGGAAGGTTAAAAATAACTTCTGCAAATGTCATTTATAAAACTAATTGTAGAAAACTACAACATCAAATGATAAAGAAAAAAGCCCTGAAAAACAGGGCTTTAAATGAATTACTCTTTAACGACCCAGACTTTTACAGTTGCTGTAACTTCTGTATGAAGTTTGATTGGAACTGAATATATACCTAACGACTTGATGGGTTCGTCTAACAGAATTTTTCTTTTTTCAAATTTAAAACCCTGCTCAGTTAACGAATCTGCTATATTTTGAGATGTCACAGATCCAAAAAGTTTATCTTCCTCGCCAACCTGAACAGAAATGGTGCAAGATACATTTTCCAGTTTTTTGGCAAGTTCTTCAGCATGTTGCTTATCCCGCTCTAATCTCCAGCCCTGTTGTTTAAGATCATTTTCATATTTTTTTTGATTCTGTTCTGTCGCTATAAAGGCTATTCCCTGAGGAATTAAAAAGTTACGGGCAAAACCATCTTTAACTTTTACAACATCTCCTGTTGCACCTAAATTTTTATAATCTTCGCGTAATAATACTTTCATTTAAAATTCCTTCTTTTTACTGCTTAACGGCTATAACCCGATACATATGGCATTAATGCTAATTGACGGGCGCGCTTTACTGCGCGGGCTAACTGCTTTTGCATTTTAGAGGACGCTCCGGATGTATGTCGCGGAATAATTTTTCCTTGTTCTGTCATATATTTTCTTATTAATTTTTCATCTTTAAAATCTATATAAATTATCCCAGCATCCTGAAATGGGCAATTGCGTTTTTTTCTTGACTTATTCATCTTTTGCCTCCTCTGTGCTCTCTTCCTGTTGCTCCTCTTCTACCTTATCTGTCTGCTCTTCTTTAGCAGCAACCTCAGCCTCAGCTACTTTCTTTTCCTCTTCAACGGGTGCTTCTACTTCAGCAATCTTTTCTTCTTCAACTTTTACCGGAAGTTCAGCAACCTTTTCTTCTTCAACTTTTACCGGAACTTCAGCAACCTTTTCTTCTTCAACCTTTACCGGAACTTCAACAACTTTTTCCTTCTTTACCGGCTCTTCCGCTTTATCAACTAAAGCTGATTTAATTGCCGGAGCCTGTTCCATAGCTTTTAACTTATGCTTATCATATTTATAGGTTAAATAACGCAGGACATTATCGTTATAATTATATTCACTTTGCAGAGAAGTCGGAATATCTCCCTCCCCCTCGAATTCCAGGGCAAAATAGAACCCATATTGTTTCTTTTGGATTTCATAGGCTAAACGTCGTTTACCCCATTTATCCACAGTTCTTACAGATCCACCGTTTTCTTTGATGACAGTTGAACAGCGTTCAATTATATCATCAATTTCTTTGGTAGGCAGTAAGCTGTCTAAAATAACTACTGTTTCGTAAATAGCCATTTTTTTCCTCCTTTGGACCATTTGATCCTGTCTTTGGCTAATTTTAAAGACAGAATAGGATTTAGTTAATTACTTCTTTTTTATATCATGGGTGCTATTACAAGAGCCACCACAGACATTAATTTTATTAAAATATTCAATGATGGACCGGCCGTGTCTTTAAAAGGATCTCCTACAGTATCACCAACAACTGCTGCCTTATGAAGATCAGAACCTTTTCCATATTTAACACCTTTAATTGTTATACCTTCTTCAATCATTTTCTTCGCATTATCCCATGCACCACCAGCATTAGACATAAACAAAGCCATTAGTACACCCGAAGCTGTTACACCGGCAAGCAATCCTCCTAACATGGTACTACCGCCAATAAAACCAAATAATACCGGAACTGAAACCGCTAAAAGACCAGGTAATACCATTTCTTTAATTGACGCAGCAGTTGAAATTTCAAC
>CAVRRG010000058.1:0-40100 GCA_963723365.1 Calditrichota bacterium
TGATTATTATCAACAATGATTTCCTCGACGATCAAAAGAACTTCCCCAGAGTGCGTAACGCCATATCTGAAAAAATACAATCAGTCCAAAAATTATTTAAAGATAATGATATTGAATTTCCGCCAAAAGCCATTTATATAAGGATTTTTAAATCACAGCAATCTCTTGAGCTTTGGGCACAATCTTCAAAAACAGATACATTCCAATTAATAAAATCTTACAGCTTTTGTACATCCTCAGGTATTTTAGGTCCAAAAAGAAGGCAAGGCGATTATCAAATTCCGGAAGGCTTTTATTATATTGATCGCTTTAACCCGCTCAGTTCTTTCCACCTTTCATTAGGTATAAATTACCCAAATAAATTAGACAGAAAATTGGGTAAACAAGATAATCTTGGTGGTGATATTTTTATACATGGAGACTGTGTTACTATAGGTTGTATCCCCATTACCGACGATCTTATTAAAGAGCTATACCTTGTTGCTGTGTTTACAAAAGATAATGGTCAGGATAAAATCCCGGTTCATATCTTTCCTGTCAGCTTAACCAAATCGAATTTTAACATCATCAATCAAAAATTTAATAATAAACATTTTGAATTTTGGAAAAATTTAAAAGAAGGTTTTGACTATTTTGAAAGCAAGCGCCAATTGCCGGTAGTCGCAATAAAAAACAATAAATATATTTTTAAATAAAAGTTTTACACCAGGAAGGGGTTACTGCTTTTCTCCCTGCCAATTGTTGTTGATGGACCGTGGCCTGGATGAACACGCGTATCATCAGGAAGAATAAAAAGCTTGGTCTTTATAGAATTTATTAAAAGATTATAGTCACCTTTGTATAAATCCGTGCGGCCGATCGAATCAAAAAAAAGTACATCGCCACCAATGAGGTCTTTTCCAAACAAAAAGCACATACTACCAGGACTGTGACCGGGAGCGTGAATTACAGCAAAAGTAAAAGAGCCAACATTGAACTTATCTTTTTCGTTTAATGGATGGGTTTGCTTTGGTGGTTGAGCTGTTTCCATTCCGAACATGGCCCCTTGCTGCTGCAAATTCTCAAGTAATGGCAGTTCTTCATCATTTAAATAAAAAGGAAGATTGTATTTTTTCTGAATTTCACTTGTAAAACGGATATGATCCAAATGGGCGTGAGTATTTATAATAGCAACGGGATTTAAATTATTTTCATCCAGGTAATTATATAATACATGCAGATCGTCGCTTGGATCGATTAATAAACAGTCTGCTCCTTCCTCCTCATGCACAACATAGGTATTCATTGGGAAGGGACCAACCGAAAAGGCTTTAATTATCATTTTAAAAATCTACTTAAGATATTTCGTATGTAATATTTTCATGTGGTGAATAACATGCCCAACCATTATATAGGCGCAGGCTCTAACTGAAAAGGAGCTACCATTTGCAACACCTTTATATTTCGAGATATTGTTATTCATCATTTTAAAATTTGAAATCGATGCCATGCGTACATTGTAAAATTGTTCTACCAATTCACTCAAAGTATGTTTTTTAAAGTCACTGTTTTTAATAAATTCATCCTGCTCAAAACCTGTAAGCTCTTGTTTATCTTTGCGGCTAAATCGCCATGCCCGATAATTAAAGGCCGTTTCAACATCGGTCATATGGGCAATCACCTCTTTTATATTCCATTTTCCATTTGCATAGCGGTATGTCGATTTCTTTTCCGGTACCTGTGCTAAAAATTCGCAAAACTGAACACCCTGCTTTTCTAGCAATTCAATGATATTTCCTTTGGGAACAAGTTCTATATATTTATGATAATATTCTGCATATTCATTTTTTGCAGGGCGAGTCATATTTTCTCCTGAAGATTATTTTATAAGTCTTTTCATATTCGTAAAAAAATTTAGCATATAAACATAAAGAACCTTTTTTATCAATTTTAGACCTATAAAATGTAAGCAAAATTTTATTAATATAGTTATATTAGCTTTTTTAATTCATGGATTTTATGTTTATTCTTATTCTTTTAATAACACTTTTAACTGTGGCTTTCTCTGTTTTTTTAGAGTTTGAGGATAATACTTTATATAAGAGGAATTGCATCAGTACCTCAGCTATATTTTCTATTATCTTTAGTAGTATTATATTTTTTCTGATCTATTATTATAAACCTGATTTCCTGTTATTTATTTCCGGTCTGTTTATAATCCTCAAAGGTTTTTCATATTTAGGAATTATAAATTTTAAGGTCCTTAAGGCTGTTAATCATTTAACAAGCCATTCTTTTCTGGCGGCTGTCGTCATTTCTTCAAGTCTGTTACCATTAGAGAGTTCAATTTTTTTACTGGCGGGATTTTATTTCCTTTTCTTTACAAGCGCTCCTATTTTAAATTCTATAAAGATTGATCATACAAAAAGTAGTGAATTGTTAACCGTTTCGTTAGAACTTAACAGGACTATAACCGGTATGTTTATGTTCATACTTGGTTTGGTTATCGCAGCCAATCGAATTCCATTTCTGGAAAAGATTGCTGAGAGGTTTTTTTAAAGGAGAAAATTTATGAGAAACAAATTTAAAATTATGATTTTTATCGTGCTGATTTTTATAGGTAATAATTTATATGCGCAAAAAGCTCCAGATTTTACTTTTAAGACTTTAAATGGTGAAGAGGTTTCTCTGAGCGATTTTAAAAACAAAGTAATTGTTTTGAACTTTTGGGCAACCTGGTGCGGTCCATGTGTTCATGAGATGCCCGATCTTGAAAAACTATACCAGAACTATAAAGAAAAGGGATTACAAGTTTTGGGATTAACACTCCAGTCCAAGAAGAAGCAAATCCCAGCTAAAATAAAAAAGACAGGTGTTACCTACCCCATTCTTTTGGATGCCGAGCCGGCCATCAAAACATATGGGCCATTTAATGCAGTCCCTACCACTTTTATTATCAATAGAAAAGGTGAAATTGTAGAACAAATTGTTGGAGCTCGATCCTATAAACAATTTGAGAATGTGATTAAAGATCTTTTATAATATATTTTATTAAGCACTCACATACTCACCATGAGAACCATTCATTTTTCTAAATTAATAGCTAAGAAAAATCCGAATATTTCACTAGGGCTGGTTGAAGCAGAGAAGGTTCGAGTTGAAAAGAGCACTGGCTTTTTTGAAACTGAATTGACCTTATTAGAAAAAGATCTTCAGGAAAAATTTGCTGATTCGCCACCTTCAGAAGATGCAATCATCTCAGCCACCCGCAGGATGTACCGCTCAGCTGGTTGGGAACCCACGAAATACAGACCCTCCTCCGAAGCATTAGTGCGCAGACTGATAAAAGGAAAAGGTCTTTACAGTATTAATAACGTAGTAGATTTTGCAAATCTTGTTTCAGCGCGCTACCATATTCCCCTGGGATTGTATGACCTTGAAAAAATTCGGGGCGATATTTATATCGATATAGGAGCAGAAGGTGCAACGTACAAGGGAATTTCTAAACCTGTAATAAATGCCGGGGGAAAAATAATTTTAAGAGATGATAATGGAGTATTTGGCAATCCAACAGCCGATTCTCTGCGGACTTCAATTCAAAAAAACAGCGCTCAAATCCTGACCCTGTTTTTTATAGCGCAGAATATTTCAAAAGATTATGTTACTAAAATGATAAATCACCTAATATCTTATTATAGCACGCTTACAAATGGCAAAAATATAACATCTGATATTTTATTTAATTAGATAAATAAAGCATCTTGCCAAATTCATTGATTTTTTTTCCGCTAATAATATCCACACCCTCAATTTTATAAAAATAGGTGCCTCTTGCCCGCAGTTGATTCCCTTGTATCAGCAGCGGCTGATTTTCATTTAACGTTAAAACGACCCTGCCAAGAATATCATACAGCGTGATTTTAACCCGGCTCGAATTAGGAAGTCTGAAAGTTGTGTATGAAGAGAAGGGATTTGGAGTATTTAGTGATTTTTGCTTGTTCGAAAGTGGTCTCTCGATGTTAATTGAGGTATTCATCTCCAGATAGTCATATGCTGCTTTAGCATCAATAACGCCCCAACCAAGTAAATTGTCAGGGCTGGATGACTGACTTGCTGTACTTTTAAGTGCTTCTCTAATATTTTGTGGTGCAGCATTAGGAAAAGCTTCCAGTAATAGTGCAATAGAGCCAGCTACGAGCGGTGCAGCAAAAGAGGTGCCTGAAGCTTGTACATAACCATTATCATTATTGGATGATGCAACCCAAACACTAAGGCCTAGAGCAGCAATGTCTGGCTTTGTTCTGCCATCCGCTGTAGGTCCAACCGATGAAAAACTTACACGGTTACCTGAAGAATTAACGCCGCCAACCGTAATTACAAATTCTCCATCTGCGGGTGCCAATAGCGTATTATGTTCATCGTTATATCCCTCATTGCCTGCGGAGTTTACAACAATTAAACCATTGGTTTCTGCTGTTATTGTCGCTAGCGTTGTTGTAGCTGTCTGGCCATCCATATCTTCCCAAGTATACCAGGAAGGGTCACTTGTATAATGGCCATAGCCCACGGAACTACTCACAATATCAGCGCCACTAGACTCTGCCCATTCTAATCCGGCAACCCAATGATCCTCTTCAATCATTGCATCAGGAAAATTAGTTATTTCAGTCAGGCCCAATAAAAAGGAAGCTTCATATGCAGGGCTAATTAATACTCCCGGCGAATTAGCTGCAATAGCGGAAAGAACATTAGTTCCATGACCGCCATTAGAAACATATGTTGTGTCTCGCGTAAAATCATACGTACCTATTACATCCAAAGACTCAAATGTTTCATGCGTATCAAATAAATTAAACCCATCGTCTAAAACGGCTATAACAACCCCAGCGCCGCTTAAGCCCAAATCATGCAAAAGTGGCACGTTAATTTGATTCAATTGATTGAATGAAAAACCGTAATTTGAAGTGTCAATAGTTGCCACTTTGCTAATTTCTGATAGGATCCCGCTTTCCAGTTTTGGTTTATACTTTTTAAAAGAGCGCAGCAAGCGAACTTCTTTGATATATTCAAGCGATGAAATTAGATCAAGCTTTTCCAAAGGAATCTCGGCACTAATTGCATTCAGCCAGCGTGATTTTTTTCTGATGTTTGAACCATATTCTGAAATTCTTTTGACATAATCATTGTTTAGCGGCAAATCAGAATAATTGATAATATCTAAATTTCCGGTTTTAAGACGACGCTTAATCGCTCGTTCTGAAATTAACTGCTGTGGACTAAATTGCTTAATATCTGCTTGAGGTCCTTTGTCTGTAAAAAAAATCCAGACATTTAACTTTTCAACATTAGGATGATTATTAATAAAACTTTTGATATCCCGGTTAATTTCTCCGCCAAAAAGAAGGTGTGAAAATAAAATAAGAAATAGTACACTAAATTTAATCATACAAAACCCTGTTATATTTTACTCAACAGATCAATTTTTTCCTTTGGACCAAAAACCAATAATCGATCGCGATGACTTATTTTTGTTTTTCCGCTCGGTTGAATGTGCTTTGTTTTTGACCCGCTTTTTCTCCCTGTGCGCTTGATAAGTAACAGTTCCAGATCGTATTTGTTCCTCAAGTCTATTTCCTGAAGATTTTTGCCGGCAAATAAAGCGGGAGCCTCAATCTCCGAAAAATGATAGTGATCCACTACATGAACAGGTTTCCTGATACCCACATTCTGAAAACTCTGCTTAACTTCACCGGACATATCTCTAAGAAATATCTGATGATTATAGACTTCGATTACATCCTGCTGCCATATCGTTCCAATTATTTCACTTTTCCCGTTTTGAATTGAAACAACCGGTAACTCATCCATTCCACTTCGACCAAATTGCTTCATCACATAATCAAGATTATCCTGTTCATTTATAATAATAACCCCGGGATTTGCTACATCTCCGGCTATCAAAAGGTCCTTTAAATGATCAAAATCTAATAATGTTTGCCTTATTTCATGCATCGAAATGGAACCTGTAATTTTTCCTTCACTGTTCTGAACATAAATATAACTATGACTTGTATTCACTATCTTTTCCAGAATTGTATTAAAAGAATCATGCTCATTGGTCAGTTCAATCGATTGCTTAGCTATGGCTCCGGCTTTTATTGATTTCAATACATTCATTTCTTTCCCGGCGTAAATATTTATTCCTTTTCTCACTAGTTTTAAGGTATAAATAGATTCTTTTTGCAATCTTTGGGCAAACAGGGTAGCAATAATAGTAGTAATCATTAAAGGTAAAATTATTTCATACTCACTTGACAGCTCAAATATTATTAATATGGCCGCAATAGGACCATGCGTAGCAGCCCCCACGACACCGCCCATAGCAACAAGAGCGTAAGCGCCGGCACCAGCTGTCCATTCCGGAAAAAATATATTAACGACACCACCAAAGGATGCGCCTAACATGGCCCCGATAAACAATGAAGGAGCAAAAATACCCCCGGAGCCGCCGGAACCAAGACTTATAGAAGTCGCTAGTATTTTTAACAACAAAAGAATAAATCCAAATTTCCAAAGCATACCGCTTGATAAGGCAGAATCCAATGCATCGTAACCCACACCAAATATTTCCGGAAAAAAAATCCCAATGGTGCCAATGATAATGCCACCAATACCACCTTTTACATAATCCGGAGCCTTTATGCTGTCAAACAGGTCTTCTGAATAATAGAGTACTTTTATAAATGCAACGGCTGCCGCACCTGCTAAAAAGCCAAGGATTACGTAATTAATAAGTTCTAGTGGAGAAACCATAGAATATGATGGCAGCGAAAAGGCAGGAAAATCTCCCAAATAGTGTCGCGAAACAACTGTCGCCATTACTGAAGAAATTACTATCGGACTGAATTGGGCCACAGCAAAATCACCAAGAATTATTTCAACAGCAAATAAGGCACCGGCTATGGGCGCGTTAAAAGCTGCCGCAATGCCCGATGCTGCACCGCAGGCAACAAGAGTTCGCATACGGCTTGGATTAACTTTAAAAAATTGTCCTACTGTTGATCCTACAGCCGCCCCAATTTGAATTACAGGTCCTTCTCTTCCAACAGATCCCCCTGATGCTATGTAAAAAGAAGAGGCAAATAGTTTTGCCAATACTACACGCGGACGAATTATTCCATTTTTTAAGGCAATGGCTTCCATCACTTCTGGAACACCATGGCCTTTTGCTTCCTTGGCCACAAAACGGATAACTAATCCAACAACAATACCACCCATTAAGGGAATAAGAATTTTCCAATACCACTCAATAGCATTAATTGTCTCTAAGTTAAACTCGCCACCCCAGAACAAATTCTGAAAAGAATGGATAGCAAACTGAATAAGTACAGCACCATATCCACCTAATAAACCTATAATTATCGCAAGAAGGATGACAAAAGTATGTTCTGTGAGTTTAGTACGTATTGCAATAGTTGCGACATAATCTGAGGAGCGTTTCAGGATGCCTGCTAGCAAAGGTCGAATTTTAAAAACCATAGGTATATTTTGACTTCGTTATTTTTTGATATTTATATTGCCGTTTGGAATTTCAATTCTTTCCTGCAAATATCCAGCATTGTCGCACATTACGCCTTCAACTTAAAATTGAACTAATGATATTTTAAGCAAATGATAAATATTCAGCTGGTCTTATTCATCTGCTTATATATTTTGATAATACTTTTTATGTTTTCCATGCAGAAAGTACTGGATGCAGCATATATTATCAATAAAAATGTCTTAGATGTTCTGGTCAAAACAAAATAATTTTATTTTTAAAAATCAGCGAGATTCGGTAACATTGTTTTTTATAATAGCAGGCATGCAAATGATAACAATTGAACAAAAAATGGAAAAATTATTTGAGGAATGGGCTGGTGAAAAAGCTGTTTCCTGTGCGTTATTACCTGAATCTGGTTCAAATAGAAATTATTATAGAGTTAAAGGAGAATCAAAAACGGCCATTTCGGTGCACAGTGAAGACCGCAAAGAAAACCTGGCTTTTTTAAATTTCTCACAACATTTTCTAAAACATAATTTAAACGTGCCTCAAATTTACGGCGAGGATTTAAATAATAATATTTACCTGCAGCAGGACCTTGGCGATGAAACGCTATTTAGTTTGTTGACAAAAAAGAGAAATAGCGACTCATTCCCGCAAGAAATCAAATCTTATTATAAAGAAATTATCAGCGTGCTTCCTCTTTTCCAGGTAAAAGCAGGGAAAGACCTGGATTATTCCTTTTGCTATCCACGGAATAGTTTTGATCGTCAATCGATGATGTGGGATTTAAATTACTTTAAGTATTACTTTTTAAAACTGGCTAAAATTCCTTTTGATGAGCAGAATCTGGAAGACGATTTTAAGACATTTACAGACTACCTGCTTTCATGTCCAAGAGATTATTTTTTATATCGTGATTTTCAATCTAGAAACATTATGATATCCAATAATGATATATTTTTTATTGATTACCAGGGTGGGCGTAAAGGTGCTTTGCAATATGATCTGGCCTCATTTTTGTATGATGCGAAAGCAGATATCCCTGATGATTTTAGGAAGGAATTATATTCATTATACCTCGATAACCTGGAGAAATGGCTACCAATAGACAGACAACAATTTCAACAATATTACAATGCTTATATATTCATCCGCATCATGCAGGCTTTGGGAGCATATGGCTTCAGGGGGTTTTATGAACGAAAAGAACATTTTTTACAAAGTGTACCATATGCCATACAAAACCTGGAGCAAATGCTGACAACTGCCAATCTGCCTGTTGAAATACCCGCATTAACTGAAGCCTGGTCCCGGTTAATAGGCAGTAGCAGCCTGAGATCTTTTTCAAAAAAACATAAAACACTTGCCATTCGCATCAATAGCTTTTCATTTAAAAAGGGTATTCCCTGGGATGAGAAAGGCCATGGCGGAGGCTTCGTCTTTGATTGCCGTTCACTACCAAATCCTGGTAGGTACGAAAAATTTAAATCTTTAAACGGCTATGATAAACCTGTTATAGACTTTTTAAACAAGGAAACAGCAGTTGATCAGTTTTTAAAACATATTTATGCCATAATCAGTTCTGCTGTAACAAATTATCAGAATAGAAATTTTACTGATTTACTAATCTCCTTTGGATGTACTGGGGGGCAGCACCGATCTGTGTTTTGTGCTAACCAATTAGCCCACCATATAAAGTCTCTTTTTGAAGTGGATATTATTTTGCATCACATAGAACAGGATAAAAAGGAAACATTCTAATAACTCCCTATGAAAGCAATGATTTTTGCTGCCGGTCTTGGCAGTCGCTTAAAACCTCTTACCGATTCCACACCAAAAGCTTTGGTTAAAGTAAACAATAAACCCATGCTGGAATGGATTATTAGAAAACTAAAAAAAGCCGATATTTCAAATATTATTATTAATGTGCATCATTTTGCTGATCAAATAATAAACTTCCTGAATTCCAATAACCATTTTGGAATTAATATCGAAATCTCGCATGAAAAAGAATTACTGGATACCGGTGGAGGATTGAAAAAAGCAGCCTGGTTTTTTGATGGTGAAGACGATTTTATTGTTCACAACACAGATGTTCTTTCCGAAATAGATTTAAAACAATTATACCTGGATCATAAAATTAATAAATCAGATGTAACACTTTGTGTAAGAAAAAGGAAAACAAATCGTTATCTTCTTTTTGATGATAGCAATCAATTATGTGGCTGGACATCTGAAAAAGAGAAAAAAGTTTTATGGGTTAATGATCCTATTCATTCTTTTAATAAAGTATCCTTTTGTGGAATTCAAATAATATCCACAGCACTTTTAAAAAATTTCAACCCAAAAGAAATTTTTCCGATTATACCGGAATATTTAAGATGGGCAAACAATTATAAAATTAATGCTTATAATTCAGATTTGGTAAAATGGATTGATATAGGAAAAAGCAAAAATATTAATTCTGTTAAGGATATTTTTAAAGAAAAATATTTCCAGGATTTGTTAAAATAGCTCTGTTTTAAAACGTGATAAATCTCACAGAAAATAATAAAAAAAAATAGTAATTATCATGTGCTTGAACAACAAATCAAAAAAATGCCTAAAAAAGACGACGAAAAAAGAAACATCAACAGAATTGAGTTACCACAAGCATCAGTTCAATATAAGATATCCAGTGCTAAACTAAATACATTTAAAAATTACTCTGTTCCCCAAAAATTAATTAATATTTCCAAAAGCGGCCTGTCATTTGATTTAATTGAAGAAGTCTCTTATGGTGATCCCGTTGATTTAAAGGTATTTTTTTCAGATGGAAATAAAATGCATTTGAAGGGCAAAGTGCGTTGGACCAAAATTGGAGATGGTTACGCCGTAAAAACTGTAGGCGTATTATTTAATGCCTTTGGCAGTCAAAAGAAATATAACTCAATAGAAGCATTACAATACCTAAGAACATTGAAAGAGCAAGCCGTTGAAAAAATGGATAATTCTGATCAACAAGACCTCGACTAACCCATTTTATTTTAATCCCGCACAATAATCCTTTAAATTTTCTCACTTTGTGGTTTTGGTTGATATTTCTTATAATACATCTTTCCAAATGATTGATTCCTTTTCATATTTTCCCGGGAGTTCGCATGAAATTAAAACTGCATTGGCAAATCATTATTGGTATGGTACTGGGTTTAATATTTGGAGTTGTTTCTGCTTTTAATGCATGGGGTTCCTTTATTTCCGATTGGGTGGCACCATTTGGACACATATTCATAAATCTATTAAAACTTATTGCTATTCCTTTGATATTAGGATCACTGGTTTCTGGTGTCGCTTCCTTATCTGATCTGAAAAAACTTTCCAGGATCGGCGGAAAAACTATATCGATATATTTATCAACAACAGTCATCTCTGTAACAATGGGTCTGTTAATTGTAAATGTTTTTAATCCCGGTAAAAGTGTACCGGCAGAAATGCGTGATAAGCTTCAGGCGACATACCAAACTGAAGTTGAAGTCAGTGAGGAAAAAGCTGAATCGGTAAAAGGAAGAGGACCGTTACAACCGCTGGTAGACATGATCCCGGATAATATTTTTGGCGCTGCATCCGGTAATGGAAATATGCTGCAAGTCGTTTTCTTTGCCATTTTCCTGGGAATTGGAATAATTCAGGTTAAAGGAGAGAAAAGTAAAGCTCTATTAGCCGTATTTCAGGGACTTAATGATGTAGTTATTAAAATGGTAGATTTTATAATGATAATGGCTCCAATTGGAGTATTTGCTCTGATAGCTGACACAATTAATGTAATAGCAGGAGATAACTTAAAACAAGTTGGAGAATTATTAGGAGCTTTAGGATTTTATTCTTTTGTTGTATTTGCGGGACTTGTATTTCAAACAGTAGTTGTATATCCCTCGATTCTTAAAATTTTTACACCCATGAAGATCCTAGATTTTATAAAAGGCATAACCCCTGTTCAACTTCTGGCATTTTCCACCAGTTCCAGTGGAGCCACCCTGCCCGTTACAATGGAGCGGTGTGAAAAAAACCTGGGTGTATCGGAAGAAGTCTCATCTTTTGTACTGCCACTCGGGGCAACAATTAACATGGATGGCACAGCACTATACCAGGCTGTAGCTGCTGTTTTTATCGCCCAAACCCTTGGAATGGATCTTTCTCTTGCAGCCCAAATAACTATCGTGCTTACCGCAGTTTTAGCTTCTATTGGAACTGCTGCCGTGCCCGGTGCCGGGATAATTATGCTGGTAATTATTCTTGAATCAATAAATGTTCCCAGTGCAGGAATCGCATTAATATTAGGTGTAGACAGAATACTTGATATGTGCCGCACCGTTACAAATGTAACCGGTGACGCAACGGTTGCAATAACCGTTGCTGCCTCAGAAAACCAGTTGGGAAATACTGATTTCAGCGATGATTAAACATTCATTTAAGAGTCAAAACAAGCAAAATTAGTTATTATAACCCAAACATATTTCGTAAATTATTACAAACTAATTTAATCTGTTAACTTAATTATGGCTTAAAAAAATGAATGTACTTGTATTAAATTGCGGTTCATCTTCTGTAAAATTTCAGCTTATTGAAACCGATCTTGAGCATATAGAAAAAGACAGTGACCGGCGCATTGCAAAGGGCGTATTGGAACGCATTGGCAGTCACTCCCTAATCACCTTCCAGGTTGCAGATCATCCAAAAGTAAGAATGGATACCAGCATCAGAAATCATCGTGAAGCTATTGGATTAATTCTTCGTTGGATTATCTCAGCTGATTCTAATATTGATAGTATAAAATCCTATTCTGATATTCACGCGATAGGTCATCGGGTTGTTCATGGGGGTGAGAATTTTAGCAAATCAGTAAAAATAGATGAAGCAATCATTAGTGGGATTGAGGAAATGATCGAACTGGCTCCACTGCATAATCCTGCAAATATCAAAGGAATACGAGCAGCACAGGAGATCGTCGGGGAAACTGTGCCGCAGATAGCTGTGTTTGACACTGCTTTTCATTCAACGATGCCCGAAACATCATATCTCTATGGTTTGCCTTATCCATTGTACCGTCGTTATAAAATTCGACGGTACGGTTTTCATGGGACTTCTCATCGCTATATCGCATATCGTTATCGTCGCGAATTAAATCTTGAACAAAAAGATGTAAATATTATCTCGCTGCATTTGGGTAATGGAGCATCCGCTTGCCAGATCTCAAAAGGATTTTCACAGGATACGTCGATGGGATTTACGCCATTAGAAGGACTTTTAATGGGAACTCGGGCCGGAGATATTGATCCCTCAATACTGGAATTTTTATATCATAAAGAGGGTTTAACTTTTGCAGAGTTTGATACCATGCTAAACAAACGATCTGGCCTTTTAGGTATCTCCGGTTTAACACATGATATGCGTGAATTAATTGAAGAAGAAGAGGAAAATGGCGATAGGCGGGCTAAACTTGCCATAGATATCTTTTGTAAACGAGTAAGAAAATATATTGGTTATTATTTTGTAGAGATGGCTGGCAAAGCAGATGCCATTGTTTTTACCGGTGGCATTGGAGAGAATTCTCCCCAAATAAGAGAGCGCATTTGCAAAGGCCTTGATGCCATAGGTTTAAAAATTGATGGCAATAAAAATAAAAGTCTTTCAGGTGGAAAATCCGGCTTAATATCTACTGCTTCAAGTACTTTGAAAGCGCACGTTGTTCCCACAAACGAAGAACTTCTTATTGCCCGCGATACCGTGCGAGTGGTTTTGGATGCACCAAGACGCTGGTAAAGGTTAAAGGAAACGATTTATGAGATTTTTATTTTCCATTTTATTAATAACTTTTTCACTATGGGGATGCAAAGCCCAGGTAGAAACTGCTGATGATGGATACGATGCACAACTTGCCAACAAAGTTGGTGCTGATGAGTATGGTATGAAGAAATACGTTTTAGCTTTTCTAAAGGCAGGACCGAACAGAGATCAGGATTCTACTGAAGCCACCAAAATACAAAGGGCCCATCTTGATAATATTTCACGGCTTGCAGGGGAAGGAAAATTGGTATTAGCCGGACCCTTTTTAGATGATGGCAATATTCGAGGAATCTATATTTTTAATGTCCCTACAATAAAAGAAGCAGAACAATTAACACAAACTGATCCTGCGGTTAAAGCAGGACGTCTTATAATGGAGCTGCATCCATGGTACGGCAGCGCCGCGATTATGGAAATAAGTGATTTACACAAAAAGATATCTTTAAAGAACCCCTAAGATAGTTCATAAAAATACTTGATTAAAAATTTTATTAAGGAATCCTATGGTTCAAAAAAAAGGAAAAATTACTGGAATAGGCGGAGTCTTTTTTAAAAGCAAAAATCCACAGGCAATGCGCAAATGGTTCCACGAACATTTCGGCCTTAGTGATGATAAACATGGTCATCCTTTTATCTGGAAGAAGCCTGATCAACCGAACAAAAATGGATATACGGTCTGGAATCCATTTGACGACTCAAGTGATTATTTTGAGCCTTCCAAACAAAAATATATGATTAATTACAGGGTTGAAAATCTGGAAGAGTTAATCAAAGAGCTTAAAGAAGCGGGTGTAAAGGTAGTGGGGGAAATAGAATCTTTTGAGTATGGTAAATTTGGCTGGATTTTAGATCCTGAAGGCAATAAAATTGAATTATGGGAGCCTGTCGATAGCTCATTTGATGATTACTATGGCAATAAATAAAAAGGCCTCTAATATTAGAAGCCTTTAATGAATTTAATCTTCAAGAACTTTTTGAACTTTGTTAAAAGCCCAGTCAATTTCCTCTTTTGTTATAATGAGGGGCGGTGCCAGCCGAATGACATTCTCATGAGTTTCTTTGCACAAAAGACCATCTTTTTTTAGCATTTCGCAATATTTGCGTGCTTTTTCTTTTAATTCTATACCCACGAACAGACCTTTTCCGCGAATTTCCTTTATCTTAGATGACCTTATCGATCTTAATTTATCGATTAAATAATTACCCAATTGCTCAGAACGCTCGGCGAGTTTTTCATCTTTAATAACGTTTAAAGCTTCACTGGCAATAGCACAGGCCAGTGGATTGCCGCCAAAAGTACTGCCATGATCCCCCGGATTAAAAACACCAAGGATTTCCTTGCTGCTTAAAACCGCAGAGACAGGATAAAATCCTCCTGAGAGAGCTTTTCCAATTATCAGCATATCCGGTTTTTCATCCAGATAATGTTCATAGGCAAATAGTTTGCCGGTGCGACCAAGTCCCGTTTGTATCTCATCGTCTATAAACAGAACATTGTTTTCCTTACATAATTGTTGTGCTTCTTTAAGATAGCTTTCATCGGGCATCAAAATGCCTCCTTCACCCTGTATTGGCTCGAACATGAAAGCTGCAGTGTTTGCAGTAATTGCTTTTTTCAAAGCATTTAAATCATTAAAAGGAACAACGGGAAAACCTGCGGCAAAAGGCCCGAATCCATCTTTATATTGCTCTTCAGTTGAAAACCCGACAATGGTTGTAGTACGGCCATGGAAATTATTGGAACACACTATAATTTCCGCCTTATTGTTTTCAACGCCTTTTACTTTATACGCCCATTTTCTGGCAGCCTTAATTGCCGTTTCAACAGCTTCAGCCCCGGAATTCATTGGCAATACCATTTCCATAGCGCTTAGATCAGAAAGTTGCTTATATAATAATCCTAATTTGTCATTTCTAAAGGCACGTGAAGTGAGCGTGACTTTTTGAGCCTGCTCAACCAAAGCAGATAAAATTCTGGGATGACAGTGACCTTGATTTACCGCAGAATAGGCACTTAAACAATCCATGTATTTTTTGCCATCAACATCTTCTACCCATACACCTTTTGCACTGGAAATAATAATATCCAATGGATGATAATTATGAGCACCATACCTGTTTTCCAAATCGATATACTCAGCAGTTGATAAATGCTGTTTACTTTCAACAGCAAAATCCAATACCTCACTCATTAAAACTCCTTTTTTAAATTATTACCATGAAATTAAATAGTTTTTTACCAGCAATATAATTACCAGCACATTAAAGCTACACTTTTAAAACTGGAAAAACAACCTGCCATTAAACTTCTCTGGCATGCTTAAAACAAAAAAGCCTCACAAAAAGTGAGGCTCATTGAGATTGTTTTACTTTTTTAATTCCCGCCATCGTTAACAGCTGGAGGAGCAGGAGGAAGTTTTGCAGTTGCGGTTACCACAAGTGACATCGTTGTTTCCGCTTTACCGTCAGATGCTTTTATAGTAATGGTATAATTACCAGCTTGTGTATCATTCGGTGTCCAGGCCAAATTTCCATCATTATCGATTTCCAATCCGCTTGGCGCTCCACTCACACTATAAGTGATGTTAGTATCTCCATCAGGATCACTGCCACTATATGATAAATTCAGTGTCGCTCCAACCTCCACTTCAGCTGAAGTTGGCCCGGCTATTTCCGGTGCCCGGTTAATATCATTAACTGTAATCTCAAAAGAGGTTTGAGCAGTTAAGCCTTCGATGTCAGTAACAGATACGTCAACTGTATAGCTGCCTGATTGATCAAAACCGGGCGTCCATTCTAAGGTTTTTGAAGATTGATTTAATGTTGCACCCTGTGGTAAGTTTTGAGCATTTAGTTTAAGATTACCCTGATCTTCCTTATCCGGATCGCTAACAATTATCGAAACAGACAACGCAGCGTTTTCATCTACCGCCTGAGCTGATATTTGACTAATCTCAGGCGCTCGGTTTATATTGTTTACCGTCAATTTAATTTCTGTTTGAGCAGATAACCCTTCTGCATCTGTAACAATTGCATTTGCCGCGTAAACTCCTGCCTGATCAAAGGTAGGTGTCCAGTTAAGAACGCCGCTTGCCGCATCAAATACAGCCCCCTGTGGGAGATTTGTAACAGAAAGCACTAACTTCCCATCATCTTCAATATCGGGATCGCTTCCTTTTAGTGTAACAGTTATTGGATTGGTCTCATCCACTGTTTGTGGCGCAATTGGAGCAATTTCAGGAACAAGGTTTACATTATTTACTGTTATATCAAAAGTAGCTTTTGTATTTAGCCCAGCTTGATCTGTTGCTGTTACGGATACTCCTGTATATATACCAGCCTCTTTGTATGTAGGGGTCCAGGTTATTGTTGTGTTGGTTTTATCAAAGATAGCGCCTTCAGGAAGATTTTCAACGGTTACTGTAACTTTACCGGCGTCCTCTGTATCAGGATCTGAAGCGATAATTTTCACTGTCAATTCGGAATTTTCGTTTACAGATTGACCACTTAATGCTTCAAGTATAGGAGCCCTGTTTACATGGTTGACAATAATCGTAACAGGTTGATCTACAGAAAATTCACTATCTTTAACTGTGAATTTAACAACATATGTCCCGGACTGATCGAATGCTGGTGTCCATTGAAAGGTTTGAGTCGCTGCGTCAAAAACCGCACCTGCCGGGACATCGGCTGCTGAATATTGAAGCTTTCCTGTATCCTGAACATCTGGATCTGTGGCAGGTTTTAATGTAAATGAAAGCGGAAGGTTTTCATCTACTGTTTTATTTTCCTGAATTGCAAACTCTGGCGTTCTATTGACATGGCTTACAGTTACTTTAACTTTTTTCTCATCTGCTAAACCTTGCGGATCTGTGATTATAAAAGATACATTATACTCTCCAGATTGATCGAATGTCGGTGTCCAGCTGAAAATACCCGTCAGAGCATCGAAAGATGCACCTTGGGGGAGGTCTTTTGCTGATAAAACTAATTTTCCGGCATCTTCGTTGTCCGGATCAGAGCCTGTGATAGTGAAACTAAGTGCCTGATTTTCACTGACAGTTTGCTCGGAAACATCAGAGAGAATAGGCTTGCGGTTTACATGGTTAACAATTATTGATGCCTTTTTACTTTGACTTAAAATACCATCAGAAATTGTAAAGTCTACCGAGTAACTGCCAGATTGCACATAACTCGGTGTCCAGGAGAAAGTGACCCCTTCCAATTTTGATCCTTCTGGTAAACCTGTTGCTGAATAAACAAGTTTATTCTGGTCCTCTGCATCAGGGTCGCTGCCGACCAAATCAAAAGTCACTAATAAATTTTCATCTATTGTTTTTGCAGCAATATCTTGCAGTTCAGGTGATCTGTTTACCTGATCGACTTTTATGGAAGTGGTTTTTGTATCATTCAGGCCGCTTGGATCACTAATCGTGAATGCAATATCTTTGAAAGAGCCTGATTGTTCAAAAGTTGGAACCCAGGTAAATGTTTGGGAAGCTCCATCAAATAACGCTCCTGCGGGTAAATTACTTGCAGTATAAGATAATTTTCCTTTATCCTCGATATCAGGATCGTCTCCGAAAATTGAAAACTTTAAAGTATCACTTTCATTGATAGTTTGTTCAGCAATTGCATTTAGCGTTGGAGCCCTGTTAACATGATTTACTGTTAAGTCTACAGAAGCAGAATCGCTTAGGTTTCCTGCCTGAAAAATAAATAAAACCTCTGAGTATTTAGCTGATTGATCGTATGTAGGTGTCCAGCTAAACGTTGCAGTATTAGCATCAAAAACAGCTCCTTGTGGAAGATTTTCTGCTCTGTAACTTAATAATTGCTGGTCTTCTTTGTCCTCATCCTTACCATCTAATGTAAAAGTAAGCAAATCATTCTCGTTTACTGATTTGTTGTCTACCGCAGCTAATGTTGGTTTTCTATCTACGTGAGTTACAGTTATATTTGAACCATCACGCATTAATAATCCATCAGGATCTTCAATTATAAAATCTATTGTATAAATACCTGATTGCTCAAATGTAGGTGTCCAGGAAAAAAGGCGAAATTTTTCGCTAAAACTAGCTCCTTCGGGAAGATTTTCAGCGCGGTATTTAAGCTTACCTTTATCTTCTATATCAGGATCGGAGCCTTCTTCAATAGTAAAAGAGATTTTTGAATTTTCCGCTATTGAAGCGTCAGCAACATCGGGCAAACTTGGAGGACGATTAACATGATTTATAGTTATATCAAATATTGTGGATTGTGAAAGTTTACTGTCTGTATCCTCTATTACAGTAATCTTTACTTTGGGATAAATTCCTGATTCATCATAAGTCGGTGTCCAGGTAAATACTCCACTTACTATATCAAAGCTGGCATTCTGAGGCATATTTTCTATTGTAAAAATTATTGCATCACCATCAGAGTCAAAACCCTCAACTGAAAATATTAACTCTTCATTCTCATTTGACGTAAAATCACTTAACTGGGTAATTGTTGGCGGATGATTATGCCTAACAACAATAGTTTTAGAATCAGCTGCGATGAAAACATTTACATTGTTTTTCCAGGAAGCGAATACTTTAGAATCAGTACCATACTCGCCATCTTTTACAGGCTTAGATGGGTCAGATATATTTATAATATCCATTCGTCTCTTTGTTTCATTAGCTAAAAACGCTGAATTACCCGCTTTAAAAGTATGATATACATAGCCATCAACATTAATTTTGCTAAGCAGTTTAGGGAAAGCAGGGCTCTTAACATCAAAAATCCATAAACCATCTGCTCCATTGGAAACATATGCAATGCCGTTTTCTACCTGTATAGTTTTTGCATATCTCATTTGACTATACTGACCGAGTTTCTTGGGAGAGGCAGGATTTGAGACGTCTAAAATAACCATACCACCACTTTTATCTGCGACGTATAATGTTTTACCATCAAGGAATAATCCCCATGCCCAACCCGGAGTGTCATACCCTCCCTTATACATAGGGGTGGCAGGATTTCCAATATCGTAAATACTAATACCTGCTGTTTCCTCAGCGACATAGGCAAAATAACCTTCTACAACCACAAAATTCGCGTCACCTTTTGTTTTTATTCTTCCAATTTCCCTTATACTGGCCGGATTAGATACATCAAGAATGATTACCCCGAGCAGCTCACTTGATAAATAGGCTGTATTATCAACAACATAACAATTTTGGGACCTGTTCTCAGTGCTATAAACGCCTACTTCCCTGGGATTTTTAACATCAGAAACATCAAGAATTTGCAGGCCGGACCAAACGTTGGTTATATATAATTTTTGGTCGTTAAAGAATACATTTTTTATTCCATCGCGCGCTTGTTCACCGGATTTTAATTTTGCAGGTTTTACATCCGTTATAAATTCTGCACTCGTCCCCTGGGCCATTGATAAATTTGGCAATAAAATCAAAATTAAAGTACAAAAGGAAAGAAAATTTTTTAGATAGATAAATCGCATTGTATTGACTCCTGGTTAGGATGTTTCTCAAATATAATGGAAATGCAATATAACAAAAAAACTTAATATAATGTATTTAAGAGCTTAAAAATGATCGTCTATATAATTACTTTTCTTTAGTCAATTTCACCTTTAATAGGGTATTATAGAGAACTAGAGGCCACTAAACTTATTTTTATTTTGAACAAACTTTTTCAAAAAAAGTAGCGTATTTTTGGGCTAAGTTACGCCGTTCAAAGGTATCGAGCGCTATTTTGCGAGATAAAACTGGCTTATCATTAAGCCAATCCTGTAAGGTTTTTACAATATTCTTTTCGTTGATTGGATTTATTACTTTTCCGGAAGAAGTCTCTGTTATTAACTGAGCTGCTTCACCATTTTCCGGGACTAAGGCCAGAATCGGTTTCCCTAACCTTAAATACTCATAGACTTTTCCGCCTATCGTGTTTTGTGCATTAGGATTTGGACTATCTAAAATAAAACATAAAATATCCATCCCAGAAAGTATTTCCAGGCATTCTTTATGATTTTTATAACCCCATTCGATAAGCTGTGATGTTAAATTATATTTGGCAGCAACCTTTTTTAAATTAATGTTTGAATCGCCAATATGGTGGAAGTTTATCCTTTTTTGAAGTTCTAAAGGTAATTTTGAAATTGCTTTAAATACTACCTTTGGATTGTTTACATGAGAATAGAATGTCCCTGAAAAAGCTATATTTAAAAAATCTTCTTTTTGCTTCCTGGGTATAATTTTAAAATCATTTTCATCAAAACCATTTGGTATGTAACCCCAGTTATCTTTATCAGTTATATATCCTAATTTTTCATAGAGATCGATTAAAGATTTATAAGCAGATATTCCAAATTTTATGCTACTGATAGAATTTTTTTCCAGCTTTTTTTCGCGTTTTAAATGCCATGATGACGGGTAAATTTTATATGGATTTGTAGTCCAGGGATCTCGCAAATCCACAACGACCGGAATATCAATCAATTTTGTTAATCTTGAAGCAAGGCAAGTTAAAGAATAAGGTGGTGCGGTTATAAATACTAGATCAAATTTCTCTTTTTTTAATAATTCATAAATTTTTTTCTCAGCGTGCAATGACCATTTTTTATGGATATCGGGGATAAAAATTAATGAACTGATCCATCTAATAAAAAAACTGGCTTTAAAAGTAGCAAGGATTTTTCCAAGTAAAAATTTTTGTTGTGTAACTAACCGTTTTGACAACCTTATTATTTTTATGCTATTCGGAATGTCATTTACAAGCGTATCGTCTTGAGAGATATTGGATGAATCTTCTAAATTTGAGGTTAATACTGTAAATTTCCAGCTTAGCCTGCTTAAATATTTTATAAGTTTTGTTACCCTTTGCACTCCTCCCCCACCAACGGGAGGGAAGTAATAAGAAACAACTAAACATCTTTTAGACATGCCTGTTGTTCCAATTCTTTAATCGGTTGATAAATAAGCTGGAAGTGCTCTTCATTATTTTTAAAATCATAATTCTTTGTTTCAATTATGATAACTTTAAATCCATCTTCCTGCGCACTTTCTATCCATTCGTCATAGGCAAGATTCAACTGCAGCAAATAATCCGGGTCTATCGTTTTTTCATAATCCCTTCCACGTTTTTTTATTTGATGCAGCAACCTGTCTATTGAAGATTTCAGGTATAAAATTATATCCGGTTTTCTGAGATACTGAACCATTGTTGAAAAGAGTTCCTGATAATTGGCAAAGTCTCTATCGCTCATAAAGCCCTGTTTATAAAGTGTTTGTGCAAATATTTTTACATCTTCATAAATAGATCTGTCCTGAATACAAGAGTCCGGCCAATCCGTTATTTCTTTCTGACTTTTGAATCTATTGGATAAAAAATATACTTGCAGGTGAAAACTCCACCTATTCATATCATGGTAAAAATCAGATAAATAAGGGTTATCAATTACGCGTTCATAATATGCTTTCCATTTTAAACGTTCACTTAATTTTCTGGTTAATGTTGTTTTACCAACTCCAATATTACCGGCGATTGAGACAAAGAGTTTATTCTTCGGGGTCATAACTATAATTTCTATTTTTTTACTATTTTTAAAGTACAATCAGGCAGGATACCATCAAGTATGGTACATATGATAAGCTTAAAATTCAAATAAAATATAAATATAATCCCTATCAAACATTCCGGGAAAAAACACCTTTATAAAGAAACTCAAATATATAATTGAAATAATTATTATTTAAATATAAACTGAATGTTTTTTGAAAATTTGACTGGAACGCCTTTAATGGTGCCGGGTTTATACTTAAATTTCAATGAGGCTTCAACGGAAAGATTATCCAATCTTGCATCTAAGCTGCGCACAACTGAGGCGGATTCAACATTTCCATTTCTATCAACAACAGCTCTTACAATTACCCGTCCCTTCGGCCCGTTAAAATTTATTTTGGGAGCTACCTGCTTCACTAATTCCGCTTTTCTTGAATCCAGAAACTGCTCAAAGAAAACCTGATTGTAATTAATTGCCGGCTTAATTGGCTTACTCTCAACAGTTGATGCTAAAACGCGTTCAGTATTTACAGGCTGCACAGGAACTGGCTTTAAATCTTCACTTTCTTCATTTATTGCTTCATCGTTTGATAGATCATTTGTTTCTGCATTTCCTGCATTAGGTAATAATGTTGGACTATTGGCAGCAAGCAATGGGACAGATTCAGATTCTTGTAATGTTCCTGTATTTTGAGTTGAAATATCTGTTAACTGCGCTGCAGACACTTGCGAGGCCGATGCGTCGGCAATTAAACCGCTCGGGGTTTCTTGTGTGATTTCGAAAAGCTCATCGATATTTTGTTGTCTGTAAAAAGGCCTGACATCAACCGAACCATAAATACGACTATTTACACTGCTTTCATTTCCCCATGAATTATTTTCGGCAATTAATTGCTCAGCGGAATGGTTATAAAGATCATAATCTGTATTTTCAAATATATTATTTTGTCCCAGATTGTAACTACTTCCTTTTTTCAAATTCCCAAGATTAGGAACAGATGTTTTAAATACGATAACACCAATTTCGTTGAGAGATATTAGATTTAATGATAAAACCGGTTTTGCACCAAGACTCGTAATTATACCGGCATAACCATTTTCAGATATTATATTTTTAGTAATTGGTGGACTTGCTTTTACTTCGCACGAAATACCGGCATTGTAATTCAAACGTATTTGTGAATTTCTTATTACCGAGCTATTTTTCTTTATGGTAATGCCATTATATGCAAATTCAATAAGAGTATAGTCAATTATAGAGGGTTGTTTGGAATTAATAAGTTGGATGCCATACCAATCACCCATCCTGGGCTCTTCTGCTGCAGAAGAAAATGTTATTTTTCTTTCAACGCTGCCTTTAGCAATTAAGACCCCTTTAACAATCAGTTCACTGCGTGTTTTATCTTTACCGCTGCTGGATTTATCAATATTTGGGCTAAATAATATTTGCGAGCCGGGAGCAATTGTTAAACGGGCATTTTTTTTTACAATAACATCCCCTTCAATAATAATTTTCCCACTCCATGAAGTTTGTTTACTGATAGTTAAACCGGAAATTACCTGATCTTGGCCCAAAACTGAGAAGGTTAAAAGAAGGGATACTAATATTGAAAGCTTTGCTGTATATTCCATTTTTATGACTATACCTTTGCCAATTATTATCTTAAAACACTTGAAAAACCTATCTTATTCTATTTTTATAAATTTTTCAATTGAAGCCAGCAGATCTTTCTCCTTAAACGGTTTAACAATAAAAGCATTGGCTCCCAGCTCTTCTCCCGTTTGCCTGTGCTTCATGCCTGCTCTTCCGGTTAAAATAATTATCGGTAGGTTGTCATTTTTCTTTTGTTTTCTAATATTACTGATCAAATCAAAGCCATGCATCTTAGGCATCTCAAGGTCTGTGATTACCAGATCAATGCTTTCAGTTTTCATTTTTTCTAAAGCATCGGCACCATTTGTTGATTTTATTATAACATAATTATTACGCTCTAAAATTGATCCAACAAAATTTCTGACACTGTTTGAATCATCAACAACAATTACTATCGGTTTACGTTCTTTAATAACCGCCTGTTCAATCGCTTTGGTCGGTATGGAATTTTCCTCTTCAGAATCTTCCTCAATTTCTTCACTTTCCAAAGGTTTATCTTCTAATGCTTCTTTGTCCGGCTTTTGGGAAACTAATTCCGTTGGTTTGTCAATTACTTTCGATTCTGTTTTGGCTATTTGATTGTCAGAAACTTTGCCAAAATAAAGAACCTCTATATAACGAATGACAGATGCATAATCCAGAATAAGCGCCACATCACCGTTTGCTAATATTGTTCCTCCGGAAATATACTCCACATTTTGTAAATGACTTCCCAATGATTTAATAACAACTTCCTGGCGACCAACCACCTCATCTATTCCCAACGCAATATTTATACCGGCATCATATATAACAATGGCCATCTGATCAGCTTTTTCTTCTTCATTGCTTTCCGTTGGAAACTTTAAAATTTCTCTTAAATGCATAAATGGCAACAAGCGTCCACGAACCTTAATGTATTCTTTTCCGTTCTCAGAGATAATATTAGTGCTGTTAAACTGAATTGATTCCTGAACGGCTATAACTGGGATAGCAACAGACTGCAGGTTTACCCTGACCATCAAGGCCTGTGAAATTACCAGGGTCAATGGAACCCGCAAATTAAACGACGTACCCACATTTTTCTCAGTTTTGATACGGATGTTGCCTTTTAATTTTTGTATCTGATTAGCAACCGCATCAAGTCCTATGCCCCTTCCTGAAACATCGGTAGCAGAATCTCTTGTTGAAAATCCGGGATAAAAGATATAATCCAAAACTTCAGCTTCGCTCATTTTTTCAACTTGTTCCTTGTCCGCTAATTCTTTTTCCAGGATTTTTGTTCTAATCGTGTCAATATTAATCCCGCTGCCATCATCTTCAATGTTAATAACAATTTGGTTTTTCTCTTGCTGTGCTTTTAGCAGCAATGTTCCCGTTTCAGATTTTTTAACTGCTTTTCGTTCTTTTGGAAGTTCGATACCATGGTCAATAGCATTTCGAATAATATGCAAAATAGGCTCTGCCAATCCTTCAACCATTGCTCGATCCATTTCGGTATCATTATCTTCAATTATAAGATTAACTTTTTTCTGCTGCTTTTGCGCCAAATCACGCACAGCCCTTGGGTACCGGTTAAACAGGTTGTCTACCGGAACCATTCTGGTTTTGAGCATATCGCTATGCAGCAACTTACCCATGCTTGAAATTTTGCCTATATTTTGCTCAAAACCTTCGGTTAAGGAATTCAGGTCCGAATGTATCATATTTACAGCGCGAACCATATCCTTAATGTTTTCCGATATCTTTTTAATATCTTCTTCTTTTCCCTCTCGCCTACCGGATTCTATGGCATCTTCAATAATATTTTCAGCGCTGCTAATTTGTTTCTTTTCCCCTTCTATATCCTTTAATACTTCTTTTAATGCATGCAGGTGCGAACCTAACTGAGTTTGGTTGACCATTAGTTCGGAGGCCATATCAACCAATTTATCCATATATTCTGTGCTTATTTTCAGAATACTTTCCTCATCACCTTTTTTAGTTTTCTTGACAGGATCAGCCACTTTTTTAGTTTCAGAATCTGAGACTCCCTCTTTAGCTGCATCAGAAAAGGACTGAAACAAAAACATCTTATTGTCAATTTCCGCCAGCCTTGTAGTCAGGTTGTCTATCTTTTCGCTGCCCGTTTCTTTAATACTGCTAATCATATCCGAAACGATATCCAGCGATGTAAATGCAGAATTAAGCATTTCATTTTTAATAGTGCTGTCTTTTTCTTTATAAATCTCAAAAAAATCTTCTAATTTATGAGCAAGATCTCCAATCAAATTAAACTTAGAAATATATGCGCTGCCTTTTAATGTATGTAAATTTCTCAGGATATTGGCTAACAGTGTATCACTCTCAGGCATCTTCTCAATTTCAAGGAAATCCTTGTTCAGTTCTTCTGTTATCTGTGATGCTTCTTCAATAAAAACTTCGACTAAATTTGCAGGTGCTTTTTCCTCTTCCTCTTCCACTATCTCAGTTGCAGGCAATTGGGTGTCTTGATCCGCTTCGTCTTTATTTATTTCTTCTACTGTTTCCTGGCTCAATTCTTTGCCAGTTAAACTAGCCTTAAGTGCGGCCAAAGATTTTTCATCAGTTTCTTTACCCTGACTCAAATCTCTTAATATATCAACCGCTTCAACAATTTTATTATACAAATTCTGATTATGTGTAATTTCCTTGCTTGATATTGTTTCCGTTAAATTTTCTAAGCCACCTGTTATATCTGAGATTTCGGTAAATCCAAGCATTTTAGCTGCAGATCGCAAAGAATGGGAAGCATAACCAAGCGCCTTGGCAGCTTTTTCGTCGTCCGGATCAGTTAAAAGCTTGTCATTGGAATTTTGTATATCTTGCAGAAACTGGGCAGCTTCCTCCTTAAAAACTTCGCGAAGATCCTCATCATCTTCATCATCGGCTGAAAACAAGGGTTTTTCTTCAATATCCGGTTTACTGACAATGTGAATTTCTTCTTCTTCAACTGCCGCAGATTCAATAACTTTAGCTCCCATGTCCTCTATTACTATATGATCAAGCAATGATTCAAGCATCTCCTGGGTGGCAGAGAATTCTGTTTGCGGGTTTGAAATTAAATTTTCCAGTGTCTGGACACCTATTCTCAATTCAGAGGCGAGATTACTGGGCATTGGCAGATCACTTTGGCCAAATAATTCAGCCGCCTCCTCAATTGTGGCCGCCAGTTTTGTAATATCTTGCAGATTTAAAATGTGAGCAGCAGACCTTACAGAGTGGCAAGCTGTTTCAATATTATTTAATAATTTTCTATCTTTTGTTTTAGCGAAATCAATGAGATTTAAATCGATTGTTTTCAGATATTCAACTGTCTCTTCTCTAAAAAGAGTTATATCGTCTTTATCTTCTTGTTTTTCTTCAGCAACATCTTCCGCGACAGTCTCCAATTCCGTTTTCTGTTCAGCGGCTGTTTCTTGAGCGGCTACTTCAGGATTAGTTTCTTCTGGTTCTTTCGTGGATAGCTCACCAGATTCAAAAATCTCGTTAAGTACTTCAATTATATCATCACAATTACCATTTTTGCCCTGTGTGCGCAAACGATCAAAAAACAATTTAAAAGTATCTTCTATTTCGGAGGCATTTTCATCACTGAACGGATTATCTAAAGATCTTCCACAAAAAGAATCAATAAGATCAATAATGGGGATGTAGTTGTGTAAGGAAAGAAGAGTTAAATTTTTTCTGAAAATTGTTAAAAAGAATAACAGGGATTTATATTCGTTTAATGTTAATGATTTTTTTACAAAAATATGTTTTTGTCTGGACCATAATTTTTCTGAAGTGTCAATGAAGGCTTCTAATGTTTGAGGATCATTAAAAGCAAGATCAGCACTCTCTTTCTCTTGCTCTTTGGCGTCCTCTTTTACAAAAAGCATTAAAGAATGATTTATTTTATCTAAATCCAATTCATCAAGGGATTTTTGGCCTAATTCTTTCCAGACAGATTTTAATTCTTTTGCAATTTTTTTAGATATTTTTCCTTCAGAAAATAAATTATGGTAAACAGACTTTAAAGGGTTAACTACTTTATCCTGCAATTCATCATGGAAAATATTGCTGTTGTTTTCAATAATTTTTAATAATCCTGTAATAATTTCCTGGCTTGCACTTGTTGAAATATTCTTATGATGTGCTGTTATTTGCTTGGAAATTGTGGTAAAAAAAGAACTAACTACTTTTAAAAACTCTGCTCGATTGCTATACTCAATTACATCTTCTACTGTTTTTTCTTCTTGATCAACAGCAGCTGCTTTTGATTTACTTTCCTCTTTAGTTTCTTTTTGCTCTTCTTTTTCTGCGGGTTTTTCAACTTCTTCAATAACAGCATCAACCGTAAAGGAATCTCTTAGTTTTAGGATTTCTTCTTTTACCCTGGCAACATGCTCTTTGCCATGCGCTTTATCAGTAAAATTTTCAACAATTAATAAATCAGTGAAAATCCCATCAATAATTTTTACAGATTCTACCTTTATAAGTTTATCAGAATCTTTTAACGCTGTAAACTCATTCGTTAAATTGGTAGCGATATATTCCATACCGCTATAACCGTGAATCATGCAGACTTCTTTTAGTCCCTTAAATTTCTTAACTAAAGCAATAATATTGCTGCTTTGATTTAATTTTTTCTCAGGTACATTTAGTATTTCTTTTATTTCATTAAAATAATCTTCCACTTCCGATTTGAAATACTGTATCAACAATGTATTAAGCTGGGGTTTTTCTGTCTGCTGTGCTTCTCCCTGTTTTTCCGTTTTCTCGACGGAAGACGATAACCTTCCCGTTTCCAAAATCGTCAGATATTCGTCATTAGCATCTTGTTTGAAGGTTTGAACTTCTTTAACAAATTCCTGGGCATTTTCCTCTAAATTATCTTGTAATTTTGAATAGGATATTTCGCTTTGTGGAAGTAATTCTTTAACGGTTAGTAAAAGGCGTGTTAAAGGAGGTGAATAATTACCGCTCTCGATATCTGTAGCTTCAGCAATATCAATAAACGCACTGCAAAACTTAAGGAAACGATCTTTATCCGGCTCTTGTTCTGACTTTATTGAAATCTGCTTTAACAGTTCTTTAATATAAAACTCAGGAAACGGTACACCGGGTTCTTCAGCAACTAGTTCATCTTCGGCAACCATTTCATCTTCAGGCTTTACCATGTCAATAAATTCTTCTAATTGCTTTTCTTTTTGTTCATTGCCATAGACTTCTTTAAAATCATTCACAATATTTTGTAATGCATTAATCGTTTCTTCATCTTCAATTAACAGCGAAAATAAATTTTGAAAATCTTCTGCAAGGTCAGGAAGAGTTTTATAAACGTATTCTGCGCCAAAATCGTCCGCTTTTTCTATCATATCAAAAATAAAAATAGCTAAATCATTCGTGTTTTGATAACGAGCTACCTTTTCGAGTCCTTCAATTATCTTGCCATCTTTTATAAGATAATTGAATAGATCATTTAATAGTTGAAAGTGGGAATCTGCTATTTTATCCTGAACTCTTTTTAGTGTTATTTGAAAGAACTCAATTAAATAAAACAGATTAAATGAAATAGATTCCTTTGTAGGAATATTCATTTGCTTTTCTCCATTATTCAGCTAGTCTAAATTTTTCAACGGCCTGATTTAAATTTTTCGATAAATACTCAAGCGCAGATGCCGATTCTTTTGATTGTTTTGCACTTTCAGCTGTTTCTTTTGCAATACCTGCTATATGTTCCAAAGTTGTTACAATATCGGCACTAAACTTCGCCTGTTCCTCTGTTGCTTCAGAAATTTCCAAAGTCGATTTAGTAGATATTTCCACACTTTGAATAATTTCTTTTAGCACCTCTCCCGCACCATCAACCAATTTTGAACCTTCAGACACTTCTGTTTCGCCTTTTTCTATAGCTTTTAATGTTTTTGTAGTACCGGTGTTGATATCTTCAATCAATTGTGAAATTTCATCGGCAGATTTACTTGATCTTTCGGCTAAATTTCTTATTTCATCAGCAACGACCGAAAAACCTCGCCCAGCATCACCTGCCCGCGCAGCTTCTATTGATGCATTTAATGCCAACAGATTCGTTCTACTGGCAATATCTGAAATAAAGTCGGCAATCTCGCTAATACGAACTGAGTTATCACTTAAAATCTTCATTTGCCTGGATACTTCGCGCACGGATGATCTTATTTTATCCATCCCATCTGTAGATTTAATTACAATTTTACCACCACGCTCTGCCACACTTTTTGCTGTTTTAGCGGATTCGGATGCAAGTTGAGCATTTTCATTAGTGTTATGAATCCTATCTGCCATTTCCCTGGCAACTGTACTAATATTCTCTGTCTGCGAAGCCTGTGTTTGGGCACCACTAGCCATTTTATCCGTATTTTCAGAAATTTCAAGGGTAGAAGATGCGACCTGATCTGAAGCTTTCTTCACATCTTTAACAAGCTCACCTAAATCGCTTACCATAATATTGAATGAATCGGACAATGCTCCTAAAGAATCTGCTGTTACCGGGGCTTTCTGCGTAAAGTCACCATCTGCAGCGGAACTAACAATCTTTAGTAGCTCCCTGATTTGTTTTTGAGTTTTTTCTTTTTCTTCAGAGGAAATAATTGAATCTTTCAGACTACTTTTTAATTTTTGTAATTGTGGGTATAATTCGCTTAAATAACCTTCCCTGGCCTCGCGAACAGTAATAGCTTTATTTTCTCCTAAATTTTTAAGATTTTCTTCAATTTCAGAAATACTTCTTCCAATAGTATTAGATTCAATGATGAGCACTATTATCGATATTAATAGAATGCTAATTGTAATTGATATAGGCCAGGTAAGAAAACGGGATATGTTCAAATTTTGGGGATTATAATCCAATGAAATAACGATTGCATATTTATTTGAGCCACTGAGAGGTGCGAAAGCGTATAAAACTTTATTATCTTCATTTGATTGATCATCTGTTTTGGTATAAACCTTTTTTTGTAAAAACGCTTTGGTCAGCTCTGGATGTGTGTCAAAATCCTCACCTATTCTGTTTGCGCCGTCATTTGCTATAAGAATTTTATTTACAGGGTTGCCTTTACTAATTAAGGTTACATTTAATTTTTTATTAACTACTGACTTTTTTACTGATTCCAGCTGATCGGTAATTTTAATGTACCACGAGGATTTAAAATCTTTCTCAGTTTCAATATAAGAGGCTTCAATTGGGTTTATTAAGGAAGCGCTGGTTCCTGCTATATATGCTAATTCCGTCGTTTGTATTTCAATATCTTGTTCTATTGCATTTTCTCGTTCAATATAAGCAAGTATCGAAACTAAAATGACAGTTATGGGCAGCATAATTTTTAAATATTTCTTAAATATTTTTAAGCTCGTTTTACCCATTAAGCCCCCAAATAATTATAGTTGCCGATTTCTTTTGAAATAAATATTGTTTCTAAATCCAGCAAAAATACTACACCCAGTTTTTTATGATCATAATATCCATTACAATAATTAACTAAACTCAGCGGCATTTCACGTGTTGGAATTTGAACTTGTGAACTATCAACAGAAATTACATCAAGAACTTTTTCCACCACAACTCCCAATACAGTTTGCTTATGCTCCATGATTACCACAAAATGTTCTTCACTAATTTCTTCAGTCGGTAAATTTAAAATTCCTCTTATATCAATAACAGATTGAATTTGTCCCCGTAAGTTAAAAACACCTAAAATTGAATTATGAACATTTGGAATTTTAGTAATAACAGGCAGTGAAAGAACTTCTTTTACCTGCCTAACCTCAACACCAAAATATTGGCCGGAAATGCATAATATTGAATATCGATATTCAGTATTGGTAGTATTTTTTTCCACCTTAATAAAAACTATTTAGCTTATAGCAGGTTTTTAATTTTTTGGACAAGATCATCATCTTTGAAGGGTTTAGGTAAAAATTCTTCTGCACCCTCATTTTTGGCAGATTCAATCATTTGTGGCGAATCTTTGCCTGATAACATTATAACTGGTATCCCTTTAGAAGCTTTAATAGTTTTTAAAATTTCAATCCCGTTGATGTCAGGTAACATCATATCCAAAATAACCAAATCCGGGTTCACTTTATCCAGTGAATCAAGTCCTTCCTTTCCACTGACCGCCGTAGAAATATTGAAATCTTCATCTTCTAATGCAATCTCTACCATTTTTCTTATTACTAAACTATCATCAATTACCAGAATATTTTTCTTTCCAGAGGACCCCTCTGTAGCTGGCATACTTTCTTGTTTTGGTTCTTCCTGAACTGCTTCCTCAGCAGGAGTTTCCTCTGTCTCTTCAACAACTTCTTTTTCCTCATCACCAGTTAAATTAAAATTAAATTCCATATCTTCAGTAGATTCTGGCTCTTCTTCACCAGAAATTTTTATTTCAATGTCATCACCCTCTTCTACAGTTCCCTCTTCAGAAATTGGTTCAATAACTGTATCATCCTCAACTGCTATCTCCTCTATTCCCTGTTCAGTGGGTACCTCTTCAGCTGGGGATTCAACAATTTCTGTGTCTACTTCGAATTCATCATCAGAAACAGCTGTTTCTGCTTCGTCAACCAATTCTTGTTCTTTTTGCTCTTCTTCTTCTTCAGGCGGGTTCTCTTCAATCAGTTCTTCTGCAACCGGGGGCTCTTCAGGCAATTCTTCCACAACAGGAGTTTCTTCAACAGCAGCTATTTCTGGTTCAGTAGTGGATTCTTCATCTTTTTCTTTAACATCTGCAGAAGTTTCACTTTGTGTAACAAGATTGTTTTCTATTAGCAAAGCTAAAGAAGAATTTACCTCAGCAATATCAGCTTCCAGTATACTTGCTATTTTATTGCTATCAGAATCTTTATCAACAAGAAAAAGCACCTTCCAGGCCATATAAGGCAATTTAACTGAGCTAATTTGTTCATCTAAGTTTTCGACACGGTTATACAGATTTTCCACGCCTGAATCCTTTCTTAATTCGATAATTTATAACTCTTTATTTATTAATTCTTCCGCAAGGCTTAAATAACTGAGAGCTCCCGCGGAATTAATATCAAATAATGCAACCGGTTTACCTACCGAAGGAGCTTCAGATATTTTTGAATTCCTTGGTATTTTCGTCCGAAATATTAAATCTTTGAATGTTTTAGTAATATCATTTGCTATTTCCAGGCTTTTTTTAACCCTTTTATCAAACATTGTAATCAAAATACCTTCAATTGTTATCTGTGAATTGTATTTTATACCAATATTTCTGATCGTTTGCAAAAATTTGCCTAATGATTTAATTGAGTAGAACTCACATTGTACCGGTATTATCACTGAATTCGCGGCATTTAGTGCATTCATAGTCAAAGTTCCCATATTGGGCGGACAATCAATTAAGATATAATCATACATATTGATATATGGATTTAATACATTTCTTAAATATTGTAAATTAAAGGCGTTTGTATATAATTCTACTTCATCTTCTTCATTTTGAACATTTGCTGGTACAATTTCAAAATTTTCCAATCCAATATCTGTTATTGCTAAAGCCAATGGTATTTTCTTTACAAAAACATCAAAGATACCATACTCTATATCAAAAGAATTAATATGAAATGTTTCTGATACACTTCCTTGCGGATCCATATCAATGATAAGAGTTTTTTTTTGAAAAATGGTTAAACTGGCACCTAAATTGATTGTTGTAGATGTTTTACCAACACCTCCTTTTTGACTGGCAATTGCAATTATTTTTCCCATATCTATAGATACCTATTCTATAGTATGGTTAAAATTTGCAATACGATCTTTAAAACAACCGCCAATATAATGTCTTAATATACAATTTTTTGTTTTATAATTTCTATTAAGATTCATATTTAATTAATCACTGTTCCATTTTAAATGACCCGAAGTCAAATATCTAAAGAGATCACTGTTTCCGGTTATAAAATTATACGAAAATAATGAGTAGCCTTTGAATTTTATGCTATTCACATTCTTTATTCTCGAGACAATTTGCTCCTTATTAACATTATATGTAGCAATTCCTACCATTACTTTTTCTTGTGGTACTAAACTTCTTACAATTCTTATATTATCATCAAAAACTTTATCATCAGGACTGTAATTCATTATTACAATAAAGTCACAGTAATTATTTGCTATCCAAAAGGCCCAATCCTGGTAAAATGTATGTTTAGCCTTTAAGGGGTTTGGTTTTACAGCAATACTTAATTGTACCTTATTATTATTTTTCTTTATCAGATCCCTTATTTCTATTAATGCTGCAGTTAATTCATAGCGAAGAAAATTTGTGTAACTTTCTTTGAAATATCTAAATGATTCAAGCCCTCTTAATTTAATAAACGCATTGGGATCACTAATTGGTATCAATGGATCCAACCCGTAATCCATAATGTATTTCGTTCTTCCTGATTTTGAAGTATGACTTAAATCTTTTGGATATCTGAAATAGTCAAGATGGATTCCAGATATGGGATACTCTTCAATCAGTTCTTTAACTATATTTTTTACTTCGGATAAATTCTTTTCATCATTAGGATGGAGGAAATAACCTTCTGATTTTACACCATTTACAGGTGAATAAATTATAGCATTGCCCGATTTGTTAATAATATGATTAGTTGGTACACGCCTTTTGTTTTTGGAATATATGTAACTAAAATTTAACCAGGCATGAACTTCGATATTATTGTTATTAGCTTTTTGTATTAATTCAGAAATAGCTGTGCTATCAATTTTACTTTGGGGCAGGTCTAATTTTGTGGGATACCAGACTTTACCGAGTGCTCTAAGCTGGATAAATATTTTATTACATTTTAAAGTTTTTACATTATCGATAATAGATGACACACTTTTAGCAGTTAACGCATCCCTTACAACCCAAATTGCTTTAGACTCTTGTGTGTGTAAATTGCTGACAAACAGGCTTATTAATAGTAGTATTTTAACGGTGATTTTCATAGTAAAAGAACTTATAAAGACAATAAAAATATAGGTTTAAGAAGTTACTAATGCAAAGTAAAAAAAAAGGGCTACTCCCTGTTGAGAATAGCCCTTTTAGAATTTTTAATTTGGTTAACTTGCCGCTTCCGCTTCTTTTTCTTCACTTTCTTTTTCTTGTTTTGTATCTGCGGTTTTGGCTTTTTTTGTTTTTTCTTTTGTACTTTCTGTGCTGGAAGTATTAGCCAAATCAATAAGTTCCAACATACTAATTGCAGCAGCATCTCCGGGCCTAAAACCCAATTTGATTATACGCGTATAACCCCCCGCTCTTTCAGCACAAGCAGGACCAATTTCATCAAACAATACTTTTACAGCTTCTTTATTTTGCAGAAATTTAAAAGCAAGTCTCCTATGATGAAGCGCTCCTTTTTTGGCATATGTAATTAATCTTTCAGCGTATCTTCTTGCTTCTTTTGCTTTGGCGTGCGTTGTTTTTATGGATTTATGTTCGAACAAACTTGCAACCATGTTTTTCATTAAAGCCTTTTTATGGCTTGTTGTTCTACCCAGATGGGTCCCTTTTTTATTATGTCTCATTTCCTATTCCTTAACAAAGATAACTACTTGTCTTCCAATTTAATATATTTCTCAACATTCATACCAAATTGTAAGCCTAATTCTTCCAGTATTTTACCTAGTTCAAGCAAAGATTTACGACCAAAGTTTTTAAATTTTAGCATTTCAGATTCTTCACGTCGAACAAGGTCACCAATGGTTTTAATATTAGCAGCTTTTAAACAATTGTGGGACCTGACAGATAATTCCAATTCATCGACACTCATTTTAAGAAGTTTCTTGATGCGCAAAGTTTCCTCATCTATTTCAGCAACTTCCTCATCTTCCGTATCAATATCAAAATTGATAAACAGTTGAATATGATCTTTTAATATCTTGCCAGCATATGTCAAAGCATCGTCTGGAGTTACACTACCATCTGTTTCAATTTCAAGAATTAACTTTTCAAAATCTGTTTTTTGTCCTACCCTGGTATTTTCGATAAAATATTTAACATTTGTTACAGGGGAAAAAATTGAATCAATCGGAATAACACCAATTGCCTGATCTGGTATTTTATTTTCTTCTGCAGTAACGTAACCCCGGCCTTTTCCAATAGTCAGTTCTAAATCTAATTTTGCCGATTCATTTAATGTGGCTATATGCAAGTCTGGATTTAAAATTTCAAAATCGCTTGAAAAATTTGTTATATCACCAGCTTTAAACGCTTTCACTCCGCTGAGACTAACAGTTACTTTTTCCGGATTTTTATTAATCAGTTTAAACCGAACTTGCTTTAAATTAAGAATGATTTCCGTGATATCTTCATAAATTCCATCTATTTGAGTAAATTCATGTTGAATATCGTTTACTCTAATTGATGTTATTGCCGCACCATGCAAGGAAGAAAGCAAAACCCTTCTTAGCATATTACCAACTGTTACACCATAACCTTTTTCTAATGGTTGAACAAAAAATCTACCAAATAAATCAGTATATGTTTGTTCCTCTACTTCTATTCGTTCTGGCATTTGTAAATTTGACCAGCTCATTCTCCACCTATTGTTTATAGATTAATCTTTATTTTGAATACAATTCAACAATCATGTTTTCTTGAATATTTACGGGAATTTCTTCTCTCTGAGGAGAATATAAAAACTCTCCTGTAAGGGAGGCTTTATCCAGATTAAGCCACGGATACATATTTTCTGTTCTGGCCCTTTTTAAAGAATCATGAAAGACAGATAGTTTTCTGCTTTTTTCACGAACTTGAATGCTGTCACCTTTAGCTAAAATATAAGATGGTATATTGACTATTTTGCCATTAACAGTAATATGTCTATGCAAAACAAGCTGACGGGCCTGGGTTCGTGATATTGCTAATCCAAGACGAAATATAGTATTATCCAGGCGACTTTCCAGAAGTTTAAGAAGGTTCTCGCCGGTAACACCCTGCATTCTTTCAGCTTTTTTAAAATACTTTCTGAACTGCTTTTCAAGCAGACCATACATTATTTTTAGTTTTTGTTTTTCCTTAAGCTGAATGCCATAGTCAGATACTTTTTTTCTGCTCATTCCGTGCTGACCAGGTGCATAAGGTTTATTACTTAAAAGTTTGTCGAATTTTGGATTACCAAAAATATTTTCACCAAATTTTCGAACTAACTTTCCTTTTGGACCCGTGTAACGTGCCATTTACAATAACTCCAATTAAATTTTTAAACGCGTCTCTTCTTTGGCGGTCTGCAGCCGTTGTGTGGGATTGGGGTAACATCTTTAATTGACATTATTTCTAATCCCGCAGCTTGCAAAGAACGAATCGCTGATTCTCTTCCTGATCCCGGACCTTTAACTTCTATATCAACAGATTTTAAACCCATATCTATAGCAATTTTTGTAGCATTTTCTGCTGCAACCTGTGCTGCAAATGGTGTGTTTTTTCTTGATCCTTTAAATCCAACCTTGCCGGCTGTGGCCCAGGAAATTACATTACCATAATTATCCGTTAAGGAAATAATTGTATTATTAAATGTTGCTTTAATATGTGCTTTACCATGAGGCTCGACGCTTTTCTTTTTAGATTTCTTTTTTATACTTGCTGCAGCCACCTAATTCCTCCGCTGATTATTTTTTCTTTCCACCGACCAGACGCTTGCGTCCTTTTCGAGTACGGGCATTTGTTTTAGTTCTTTGTCCATGAACCGGTAAACCTCTGTGATGACGGTATCCCCGAACAGAATTAATATCCATTAATCTTTTAATGTTCATATTAATTTCAGTTTTAAGAGCTCCTTCAACTTTATGGTCACCCTGTATAATTTTTCGTATATCCGCTACCTGCGTCATCCGTCAGATTACTAACCCTGGTATTTACATCAACTTTACATTGATCACAGATATTTTGAGCAGCAGTTTTACCTATACCATATATATAGGTTAAACCAATAATAACTCTTTTATTTTTGGGTAAATCTACACCTGCTATACGTGCCAATCTTAAATCTCCTTAAAATGTTAGCCCTGACGTTGCTTATGTCGAGGATTTTTGCTGCAGATAACACGAACTACACCTCTTCTGCGGATAATTTTGCAGCCGTCACAAATCTTTTTTACTGAAGCTTGTACTTTCATTTTTAAAAGTCCCTATTTATATCTATAAACTATTCTTCCACGAGATAAATCATATGGAGAAAGCTCCATACTTACTTTATCACCTGGTAAAATTTTTATGAAATGCATCCGCATCTTGCCAGATATGTATGCAAGTACTTCGTGACCATTTTCCAAAGTCACGATAAAGGTTGCATTTGGTAAAGTCTCTTTAATTATGCCATCAACTTTAATAGCTTCTTGTTTTTTTGCCAAAGTATTTAACCTACCCTCTGCGCCCTTTAATAGCCCCAGATTTCATAAAACCATCATAATGTCGTTCAAAAAGTTGCGATTCTATTTGTTGCAAAAAATCTAAAGCAACACCAACAATAATTAGTAATCCTGTTCCACCAAAAAATGATGCCAGGCTAAAAGGAATATCAAACCATTTTGCAAGCATTGCAGGGATAATTGCAATAATTGCTAAAAAGATTGATGCCGGCAATGTTATTCTTGTTAATATATTATCTAAAAATTCTGATGTCTTTTTTCCAGGACGAACACCAGGAATAAAACCACCTTGTTTTTTTAAATTATCCGCTACTTCAACCGGGTTTAAAGCTATAGCTGTATAAAAGTAGGTGAAAAATACAATCATTACTCCGTACAACATCCAGTAAAACCATGAATCAAACGAAAACAGACTATGTACAACCAAATCAGCTATCAGGAAAAAATGATAACACTGTCTGTGGTACAAACATTATTGCCTGAGCAAAAATAATAGGCATAACACCTGCTGTTAATACTTTCATTGGAAAGTGTGTGTTTACACCGCCATATACTTTTCGTCCAACAACTCGTTTTGCATATTGAATCGGTATTTTGCGTATTCCCTGTGTTAACAGAACAATAAATCAATTATTCCCAAAGCAAGTGCGAGTAAAAACAATTCTGATAATAAGCCTCGTTGTCCACTTGCAAATGCTGCATATTCCTGCATCAAGAGCACTTGGCAATCTTGCAATAATTCCAATAAAAATAATCAATGAAATACCATTTCCAACACCACGATCATCAATTTGTTCACCAACCACATAAAAGCATCGTACCGGTAGCCATTGATATCATTGTAATAAGTATAAATGCTATTCCCGGATCAGGAACTGCAAGCATACCGTTTTGTAATTGTATACTCTGCAAAAATATTGCAACACCATATGCCTGCATTCCGGATATCGCTAATGTGCCATATCTGGTATATTGCATAATTTTCTTTACGGCCTTCTTCACCTTCTTTCTGTAATTTCTGGAAATATGGAATTACAGATCCTAGTAACTGAATAATAATCGAAGCACTAATATAAGGCATAATACCTAAACCAAATACAGCGGCCTTACTAAAGGCACCACCCGCAAATAAATCATACAATCCAAAGAGTGTTCCCTGAAGATTTCTAAATCCTTCTGCAAGAACTGCAGTATCAATTCCGGGAGTAACAACATGAGTCCCAATGCTCTCAACACCAAGAATCATAATGTAAATAGTAGCCTTTTTCTCAGTTCAGTGATTTTAAAAATATTTCTAAAAGTGTTTAAAATCATGATAAAGACGAGCCTCCGACTTTTTCAATTTTTTCTCGGGCAGATTTACTTATTGCATCAACTTCAACATTGACTTTTTTATCGTAGATCTCACCATCGCCCAGAATTTTAACAGGAACAGTCATTTTTACGATATAATCTTCAGTTCATACAAGACTTCTTTAGTAATTTTCTTTGCCGATTAATTTTCTAAGGTATGCAACATTTACCACCTGAAAAGCTACTTTATTAATATTTGTAAAACCAAATTTTGGCAATCTGCGCTGAAGAGGCATTTGCCCACCTTCAAACCATGCTCGTTTTTTTGCTCCACCACGAGATCCGTAACCTTTATGACCACGTCCGGCTGTTACGCCAAGACCTGATCCTTCGCCACGGCCACGTCTTTTTTTATTTTTTGTTGAACCTTTATTCGGTTTTAAAGCTAACTTAAATCCATAAGTTTTCCGTAATTGTTTATTAGCGTCTTCTACTAAAACTAGATGTTTTACTTTTGTGACCATTCCCTGTCAATTTGCGGTATAGTTACTTGAACTACGGAATGATTAAGTTTTATTAAGCCCCAGTGCTTCCAATGTCAATTTTTGTTTAATATTGTATCCAATTGCACTTTTGATTTGTGTAATCTTGATTTTTGTTTCTTTTTGCTTTGCCATCAGATATATTCCTTATAATCTTTTATCCGTTGAAATAATGCGCTTATTGATAGGCCCCGTTTTTTGCAACTGTTTCGGCACTCACCATATCTCGCAGAGCAATAAATGTTGCTTTACTTAAATTGTGTGGATTAGATGAACCATTTGATTTTGTTAATATATTCTGAACTCCAGCCATTT
>CAVRRG010000059.1:0-5263 GCA_963723365.1 Calditrichota bacterium
CACACCATGAAAACCTTCCTTGGTGTAGGCTTTTGAACTGCCACCAGTAGTAATTGTGTTGAACAGTACTTTGTCTTTTAGCTGCGTACCGCCGCTGCCATAGGCCCAGCCATGTTCTAACACAAGGTCCTGCCATTCTTTTAAGATGGCCGGTGTGCTATACCAGAAAAAGGGATGATGAAAAACGATAATATCATGCTTTAAAAGCAGCTGCTGCTGTTCTCTTACATCTATATCCATCTCCGGGTATTCTTCATAGAGGTCAAAAAAAGTAACACCCTCAATTTTTCGCAGGGCATCCACCAGTTGGCGGTTTACTTTTGATTTTTGAAACGCGGGATGAGCAAAAAGCGTTAAAATTTTATTCATTGCCTGTAATTGTGTTATTATGATAAGCGCTAATTATATGAAATTCCCTAACCACAAAAAAATGTTTTTAATTCCCGAATTTTCGCTTTTTGCTCTTTTTAAGGTCAAGAAATAAATCTTGGTTTAAATCTCATTGGCCGGGGATGAGTAAGAAATTATTTCAATAAAACAAGTTTCCTGATCTTTGCATATCCCTTATTGGTTTTAAGATTATTGAAATAAACACTGTTAGTGAACCATTAGCATCACACCGAAAACGGTCTTACTCATCCCTAACCCTTCTCTGACGCAACAGAGAAGGGAATTCGAGATCGATAAATTCCTTAAGTTTTAATAACGATAGGTTTAGACTGTTTTCAATCTCATCATTTTTAAAACGTAAAATGATTAGTTTCTTTGATTTTAATATTTCTTCGCGCGCCTGGTCATATTCTTTCTGATAATCATGGATTTTTCCATCGATTTCGATGATCAGCTTAAGCTCACTGCAAAAGAAATCCGCAATGAAAAACTTCTTTTTCTTATTTGATTTATAATAAATAGGATGTTGTCTGGTAAATTTCAGCCCAAGAAAATTTCTATTGCGCACTTCTCCCCAAAAAACCTTTTCAGCAACGGTTTGTTTCTTCCTCAATTCTCGAGCTAATGTTTTGGCAAGGTCACTTGTTTTCATCATTTATCTAAAATTGGGTTTTAAGCTCCCTTCTCTGTTGCGTCAGAGAAGGGTTGGGGATGAGTAATAAATTATTTCAGCAAAATTAGTTTTTTGGCACTTATAAATCCTTCATCTGTAGCAAGTTTGTACACATATACGCCACTGGCAAATCTCGAGGCATCCCATTGTACTTCATAAGTTCCTGCTGCTTGTTCTTTGTTTACCAAAGTAGCCACCTTCTGCCCAAGAAGATTATAGATTGATAAATCAACATGTTGGGGCGTATCGCGATAAGCCCTTACTTGATATTCGATATTCGTAATCGGATTAAAAGGATTGGGATAGTTCTGATGCAATTGCTGCTATTTTGGCATTTAATCCGGGTTCTTTTAGCCATGTTATACCATCATACGAATGCAATATAAGTCCAAAAGCGCCGGCAGCCCAGGCTTCACCATTTGAAAAATGCAGTTTATAAACGGGTACGCTTAAATTTTCTATCAAAGGCTGCCATTGATCTCCACCATCCTCAGTATAAAGAATAATACCCTGCCCCAGGGAGTCCCAGCCGCAAATCCAGCCTTTATTAGTGTCCTGGAAGAAAATATCCTCAATCTTATAGTTAAAATCGAGGCTTTGCCAGCTTGCTCCGCCATCAGATGTTGAAAAAAGTAGTTGATTATCGTAATAGTAACCTGCTGAAGCCCAACCATTATCCTGATCGGCAAAAAATATTTTATTAATGGGCAGATCTGTAAATGGCTGTGCTGCGTTCCAGAAACCATTAACTGATTTTGCTATTAAACCTCCATCACCTGCGGTCCAGCCATAATTCTCATCCAGCATATGAATAGTCTTAAATCCGGTCCAGGCGTATTCAACCGGCTGCTGATGAACAGACTGCCAGTACTCTTCTTCATTAGTTATTGTAAAAATGGAGGCAAAATAATTTCCATTATCGTATACCGTTTTTGAAAACCAGCCGCTTTCTTCGGCTAAAAAGTAACTATCCATGATATCCACATCCTCATGAGCCAGCAGCCAGTTATCCCCGCCATCTGTGCTTTGATAAATACCGCTACCCTCTGTCAGGAAAAAGCCCATATTAGCATCTATAAATTGTATGGAACCCGACAGATTTCCCGTGGTTAAGGCAATATCCCAGCTGATTCCACCATCATGGGTTACAAAAAGCTCGCCGCTTGTAAAGTGCAGATCATTACTGCCACCCGTTGCAAAGCCTTTTGTTTGGTTAATAAAAAATATATCACGAAAGGGATAACTGATTGTTTTCAAATCCCAGGACTCTCCCTGGTCAAAGCTGTTAAAAATGACCGGGCCATAGGCGCTGCTGATAGGACCATTGACCCCAACAGTTCCCAGCAGAAAGCCATTATTTTGTGTGATGAGCAGTTTATTATTACCCCAGGCTGGGATTTCCTCAATGGTCTGCCAATCTACACCGCCATTGGTGCTTTTTATAATTGCTCCCGAAATAACCGCAAAAACTGTATCCGGGGAAAGTGCGAAATATTTAAATGATTGCTGATATTCATTTCTGAATGCTGTCTGAATTGTCCAGCTATTAAGCATATCCGTCGTTCGGCAGAATAAAATCCCGCCCGAATCATCTGTTGCGCTAAAAAAGAGTGTTGAGTCGCTGATAAACTGCAGATCATGTATGCTTGTGAATTCAGTTATTTCTGTTGCAGTCCAGTTTGCTCCGGCATTGAAAGTTTTTAATAAAAGGGCCCGGTTATTATTGGGATAATCATAAACGCCTCCAGCTGCTATACCCCGTTGCTTGCGTAATTCAACTGAGTACAATTCAAGGAGCTCCGTATGGATCGTATCGGTGTTCCAGTTATCACCGCCATCAAAAGTTTTTAGTATAGTACTGTTACCAACGGCTATAAAGGAATCCGCGTTTAGAGCATATATGGCCTGGGCATAGCCACCGCTAAACTGGTACTTTATATTCCAATTGCTTCCTCCGTCTTCAGATTTTAGAATTACATTGTTCCAGGTGCTGTCAAAACCATAGGCCCAGCCTGATTGGTTATCAACAAAATCAATTAGAAAAAGGTTATAGGGTGTTTGCAGTTCCTGCCAGTTATGGCCACTATCTTCTGTTTTAAGAAGAATATTATAACCGCTTATCCAGCCGCTATTATCGACAAAATCGATATCTGAGAATATACTTTGAAAGGGACGATGATAAACTTCCCATTGCCCGAAAAGAGGCAGTGCAAAAAAAGTAAGTATTATAAATATTTTATTAAAGTCAGCAATCATTTTAACATTATCACCTTGCCTGTTTGTCTAAAACCGTAATTTGATTCTAATTTATAATAATTCACGGCAGCGGACAAATTTTGGCAGACTATTATAAACTATGATGTGACGGATATTTGGATTAAAGAAATTGTAAAAAGAAAGAACCTCCATGATTTCAATGTGCGCTTTAAGATAAAATCATGGAGGCTCAAAGATATTATTTAAGAAGGACCATCTTTTTCAACAGTTTAAAATCCCCCGCTGTCAATTGGTAAAAGTAAATACCGCTGGCAAATCCGTTGGCATCCCACTCCACCTCGTAAGTTCCTGCTGTTTGTGTTTTAGAAACGAGCGTAGCCACCTTTTGCCCCAGTAAATTATAGATTGATAATTCAACATGTTGGGGCGTATCGCGATACGCCCTTACTTGATATTCGATATTCGTAATCGGGTTAAAGGGATTGGGGTAGTTTTGCGTCAACTCAAATCTTTGATGATTGGATGAATTAGAAACTTCAACATTAGTAATTTCATCTGCCAATACCTCCGAAAAGAACGGCAGCATTTTCTCTTCAATTCTTTCAGGAATTTTATTTACATGATCACCTTCATAATCTTCCCATACATGAGTAATTCCTAAACTATCGAGAGCCTGAGATGTTTTGAGATTTGAATTATACAGGTCGTCATTTGTACCGCACTCAATCCAAATACCCTTAAGTAGTAGTAAATTATTATTAAATGAATTTATCATTGTGTATGCATCATGCTGAAGCCATCTTTCCCAATTTTCAACAATCAAACCCCCGTTATTATCAACCGGGAAGTCGCCATAATATGGAATACGATTTGTATTGGGTGCGAAAGCTGCTGCTGCCGCTATGGCAACTCGTGCTCTCCAATCAAGTGAGCCAAATTGTGCAGCATCTGTTTCATTTGCAGCATTAATGAGAGCCTGCTTATAATCCGGTCCCATTAATGAATGTTCAAATGATATAAAAGCTGCGCTCAAAGAAAAAACTGCATTAAAAACATCAGGATATTTCATTGCCAGTTTGAAGGAACCGGTTCCACCCATAGAGTGACCGGCAATTCCTCTGCTTTCTTTCTGCGTTAATGTCCGATAGTTATCGTCGATATATTTAACCAAATCCACAACAATATAATCTTCCCAGTTTCCGGTAACAGAGGAATTTGCATACCAGCTACCCTGGTATTTATTATAACCATTAGGCATAACAACAATCATAGGCTGAATAACCTCCTGGGTAATTAGGCTGTCAAGAACAGATTTAATATCCATATTAAGTAATCCCCATTTTAACCAGGTACTCTGGGTGTGAGTAAATCCATGCAAAAGATAGACGACAGGATAAAACTTTTCTATATTGTCATCATAACCTTCTGGCAGGTAAGTAATAATATATCTATCTGGTGAATCCTCAAGGAAATTGTTTTCAAGCGCCGGGCAATGAATAGATTCGAATATTAATGTACCTTGAGCGTAAATTGTTGCAGTTGCTAAAAATATTAAAAGTTTTAAAATAAAAATGAAGGAAAAGAATCTCATAACATTTCTCCTTTAGGATAATGGTGAATAAAATCAATTGAAATATTACTAATTCTGTAGGATCGATTGCTGGCGAAATTGTTTTATGCGAGATTCGAGTGCAGTTGTTATGCAGCAATTTACATATAGAAAAACGGGTAGACAATGAAAAAGTAAATTAATTCACAAACAGTTATAATTATAACTGTTCATTTTGAGAAAAACTTGTAGGTATTTAAACGACTTGTATTGTAAATAATAAGTATATTTAATAGTATCAGGCATTTCAATTAATCAATAATAGACAACAATATTTCTTAAATGAATAAATAAGGTTTTATGGAAACTGCTGGTTATCTCGCTGCAATTATCATTGGAATCATCCTGGGCCTGATTGGCGGCGGGGGCTCCAT